>JALOQK010000014.1 GCA_025453395.1 Candidatus Omnitrophota bacterium | reverse complement strand
GATGCCGCAACGAACGTGATGCCGCGACAAGCGGCATAGTGAGTGCGGCGCCACCACCTAATTATTTTTTGCGACAAGCAAAAATTTGGTGGATGCCGCGTAAGGAAATTTCCGGAGCGTTTATGAGTCGGAGCAAACAATAATTCGGCGAGTTAAGTATCTCGACAAAGCAAAATTAAAACACGGAAGGCAAAAGTATTGCTTAAATCAGCTTTTAGATTTTTTGTTTCATCCTATTTGCTATTTGCTATTTGCTATTTGCTAACTGGCTGCGCCACTGTTCCTGCCAGAGAGAAGCTTGTTCTTTTTGATATAAACGGCATAACTTATTTTTCGCTTGTGGATTATTGCGATAAGATAGCGCTGGATTGGAAATATGACCCATTCACCATGTCTTTTTCCATAAAAGACAGCTTTCATGAAGTGGTTTTTAGGGTTGGTGATGAGCTTGTCCTTGTTGACGATAAAATAACTTATTTAAAGCATCCGGCGCTTATGCAGGGTAAAGGAATTATCGCGCCTCTTGAATTAAAAGAAGAAGTTTTGAGTAAATTATTTCTGGCGCAGGAGCCATCGCCCAAAAAGGTATGCCAAATATTAAAGATCAAGAAAATTGTTATTGACCCCGGGCACGGAGGCCATGATCCGGGAGCTATAAGTAGGAGCGGACTGCAAGAGAAACAGATCAATCTTGATATTGCAAGGCGCTTGGCCGGACTTTTAGAAAAAAGCGGCATAGAAGTTGTGATGACGCGCAATAAGGATGTGTTTATTTCTTTAGAAAAAAGGTCTGAAATTGCCAATAGGTCAGGCGCTGATATTTTTATAAGTATTCACGCTAATTCCAATAAGGCAAAGATTTTGAATGGGTTTGAGGTTTATTGTATCTCTACGGGGGTAAGCGATTTAAAGCGCGCGGTAGATTCAGCTAGGTCTGAATCAAATTACGCGGGTGTTGCTTTTCCGGTAAAGGTGACGCTTTGGGATATGGCCTATAATTATAACCGCGGCCAATCCTTCAGGCTGGCAGAGTATATTTGCAAAGTTATCCGTCGGGATCTGGATACCCGGGTTATTGGGGTTAAAGGAGCCGCCTTTCAGGTCTTAAAATACAACAATATCCCGGCGATCCTTGTGGAAGTAGGGTTTTTGTCCAACAAAAAAGAGGAAAATTCCTTAAAAGACAGTTCTTACCGTCAGAGTATCGCGCAGGCTATCGCCGATGGCGTAAAAGTTTATGATAAAGAATGCGCAAGCATGGAGGATAATAGATGACCAAGGCAATTGGAGTTTTTGATTCCGGTGTTGGAGGCTTGACAGTAGCTAAAGAACTTTTACAGCATTTACCCAGTGAGGATATTGTTTATTTTGGGGATATTGCCCGTGTTCCATACGGAATAAAATCGCGCGAGACAGTGATCCGTTTTTCTATTGAGAATATTTTATTTCTCCTGAAGCACGATGTAAAACTTATTTGCGTGGCCTGTAACACTGTTTCAAGCTTTGCGCTTCCGGTTATAAAGCATCATTTCCGCGTGCCAATCGTAGGCGTAATAAGCCCCGGGGTAAGGGAAGCGGTTTATGCCACAAAAAATAAAAGAATAGGAATTATCGGTACGCGCGGCACAGTAAAAAGCCGCGCCTATGAAATAGAAATAAAACAGCTTGACCCAGCGGTGAAAGTAACCGCGGTTTCCTGTCCCTTATTTGTGCCCTTTGTGGAAGAGGGGTGGCTTTCCGGAGGGCCAGTTGAAGAAATCGCGAGGATGTATTTAAAGCCCCTAAAGGATGCTAAAGTGGATACACTTATTTTAGGCTGCACGCATTATCCGCTTTTAAAGCCTTTGATCAAGAAGATTATGGGTGATGGTGTGATCTTGATTGATTCTGCCAAGCAGGTGGCAATTGAAGTAAAGAAGATCTTGGCTAGTGAAAATATGCTTAATGAAAAGAGAAAAGCGGTGAATAAATTTTATGTAAGCGACAATCCCGAATGGTTTTCAAGTTTAGCAAAATCATTTTTGGGCACAAACGTAAAGAATGTGCAAAAAGTCGACCACTGCGCCGTATAAACTATGTATACAATAAGAGTAGAGGCTAATTTTAGTTCCGCGCATAACCTAAGAGGGTATAAAGGCAAATGCGAATCCCTGCATGGCCATAATTGGAAGGTAGAGGTTTCCGCTTCAAGTAAAAATTTACCCTCTTCCGGAATGCTTATAGATTTTCGTATTTTAAAAGATGCGGTAAATAAACTTTTAGATACATTAGACCATAAATATTTAAACAAGATCGCTTATTTTAAGAAGGTGAATCCTACTTCCGAGAATATCGCGCGTTTTATTTATGTATCTTTAAAGAAAAAATGCCCCCAGATTAGCGCGGTCACGGTTTGGGAATCGGAAAACAGCTGTGCTACTTATGAAGAATAAAGCGGTTGTACTTTTATCCGGCGGGTTAGATTCTGCGGTAACCCTCTATTGGGCGAAAAAACAAGGGTATAAATGCCATTGCTTGATCTTTGATTATGGCCAACGCCATAAAAAAGAGATCCTTGCCGCTAAAAGGATTGCTCGAAAAGCGCATTGCCCTCTAGAAGTTGTGAAAATAAGTTTACCCTGGCAAGGTTCATCGCTTATTGATAAAAGGTCTGATATCCCTATGGCCAGAAAGCCCGGAGAGATCCCTTCAACTTATGTTCCGGCGCGTAATATTATTTTCTTAAGCTTTGCTCTTTCATTTGCCGAAGCAATCAAATCCGGCACAGTTTTTATCGGAGCGCATATACAGGATTACAGCGGCTACCCGGATTGCCGTCCGGAATTCCTAAGTGCCTTTGACCACGCGGCAAAGTGCGGCACAAAAACCGGGACTACCGGCAAGGGTGTTGTTATAAAGACCCCGCTTATTGATATGCACAAATCCCAGATCATTCAGTTAGGCATTGATCTGGGGGTTGATTTTAAAGATACCTGGTCTTGTTATAAGGGGTTAAGGTTACCTTGCGGTAAGTGCGATAGCTGCCATTATCGCAATCATGGGTTTTCGCAGTTAGGAATGGTGGATCCTCTAACCAAGAAAAGATGAAAGGTAAAATCTCCGAGATATTTGAAAGCGTTCAGGGCGAGGGCATTTTCTTAGGTGAGCCGCAGCTTTTTGTGCGCCTTTTTGGTTGCAACTTAAATTGCTCTTTTTGTGATACAAGGCAGCAGCATTGTGTTGAATATACCCCGGAAGAGTTATTTGCGGTCTTAAAGCATTACCGCGGGAAATATCACTCAATAGTTTTTACCGGAGGAGAGCCTCTTTTACAGAGTGATTTCTTAAAAAGAGTGATGCTTCTTACCCGCTCCGACGGGTATAAGAATTATCTTGAGACAAACGGCACCTTGACTGAAGAGTTAAGAGATGTTATTGATTGCGTGGATATAGTGGCGATGGATTTTAAGCTACCAAGCTCCACAGGCTTTAATGGTTCAATATGGGAAAAGCACCGCGAGTTCTTTAAGATCGCAACCTCCCAGTTTGTTTTTTTAAAATCAGTAGTTTGCTCTGCTACAACCGAAGAAGACATCAAGCAGGCGATAGATTTGATAAAACAAATAGACAGGTGCGCGGTGTTTGTGTTACAGCCAAATAGCTTTGAAGGCAGAGTCCTGCTGCAGGATAAAATGGAGAGTTTTCGCGATATGTGCCAGAAAGAGAATGTGGTTACTTGCATTATCCCGCAGATACACAAGTTGATAGGAGCAAGATAGATGCAAAGTAAAAAGTTAAAAGTAAAAAGTAAGAAATCTTCGTATGAAGGGTTGCAGGAAAATGTTAGAGAATTAAAAACTCCTGCGTTGGAAGTTTGGAAGAATCAGTACCCGGATAAAGTTTATACTATTCATATCGAAATACCTGAGTTTACCTGTATTTGTCCTAAGACCGGATTGCCGGATTTTGCAGTGATTGATATTGAATATGCTCCCGCAGCTAATTGTATAGAGTTGAAGTCGCTTAAGATGTATACTATATTTTTCCGTGATGTGGGGATTTTCCATGAGCATTTGATAAATAAGATGATGGAAGATTTTGTGCAGGCGGTCAAGCCAAGATGGGCTAAGATTACGGGTAAGTTTAATCCAAGAGGCGGAATTACTACGACGGTAGTAAGAGAATATAAGAGATAATATGAGAGTAATTCAAGCAAATAAAATTAAAGAGGTTGTTTCAAATTTGTGTAAAGATGCGAACTTTGTTTTGCGTAGCGATGTTTTATTGTCTTTGCGCCAGGCATGCGCCAAAGAGACCAATAAAAAAGCGCGCAATATCCTAAAGGCCATCCTTGATAACGCGCGCATCGCGAAAAAAGAAAAACTGGCGATTTGTCAGGATACAGGCCTGCCGACAGTATTTATAGAGTTAGGGCAGGACTTGCGCGTGCAGGGAGATTTGATGCTTGCGCTGCAAAAAGGCGTGGAAGAGGGTTACAGAAAAGCATCTTTACGTAATTCCATTGTCCGTGATCCGCTTGCGCGTGGTAAGAGCGGGTATTCTCCGGCTGTGGTGCATGTGGATTTAGTCAAAGGCTCAAAGATTAAAATTACATTAATGCCTAAAGGTTTTGGCTGTGAAAATAAGACTCAGCTTAAAATGTTTAAGCCCACAGTTTCTGTTGAAGAGATCAAGAAATTTATCGTAGAGGTTGTGCGAAATGCCGGGCCGGATGCCTGTCCGCCTTATGTTGTGGGGGTGGGGATAGGCGGAACAGCGGATTATGCCTGTTTGTTGGCGAAGAAAGCATTATTGATTAAGCTTAAAGCTTACAGCTTAAAGCTTACAGCTATTAATAAGTTAGAACGAGAGTTATTGTTTGAGATTAATAAACTAAACATCGGCCCAATGGGCTTGGGCGGAAAAACAACCGTGTTGGCGGTCAATATTCTAACGCACGCCACGCATATCGCGGGACTGCCGGTTTGTGTAAATATTAGTTGCCATGCCTTAAGGTCGGCAACAGAAGAAATTTAAAATTAAAAATGCAAAACGTAAGATCACAATTCAAAATTAAAAATTTAAAGGCAGGTGAGAAATATAGTTTTAGCGGTATTTTATATACTGCGCGGGACCAGGCGCATAAGAGGCTTGTGGGGGCGATTAAAAAGAAACAGAAACTGCCATTTGATATTAAGGGCAAGATTATTTATTATTGTGGGCCAACGCAAACCCCTAAAGGGAAAGTGATCGGCGCCTGCGGCCCAACCACAAGCTCGCGTATGGACGAATTTGCTCCGGCATTATTAAAAGCAGGGCTCTTGGGGATGATTGGTAAAGGCGCGCGTTCTTCTGAAGTGATTGCGGCAATTAAAAAGTATCACGCGGTTTATTTTGTAACTTATGCCGGCTGCGGTGCGCTTTTGGCGCGTTATGTAAAGGCAAAAAAGCTTGTAGCATATCCGGATTTAGGGCCCGAGGCAATTTATGAATTAAAAGTTGAAGATTTTCCGCTTATCGTGGCAATAGACGCTACAGGAAAGGATATTTATGGCAAGGTTTGACGGCAGGGGATTTGATAAATTAAGAAAAATAGAGATCAAGCGCAATTTTTTAAAATACGCTGAAGGTTCATGTTTGATTGAATTTGGTAATACTAAAGTTATTTGTTCAGCTTCGGTTGAAGAATCTGTGCCGCCATTTTTGAAAAATACCGGCAAGGGTTGGGTCACTGCTGAATACGGGATGCTTCCGCGTTCCTGTGATAAGCGTATTCCCCGCGGCAAAGATTCCGGGCGCACTTATGAGATACAGCGTTTGGTGGGAAGGTCACTTCGCACAGTAGTGCGCATGGATAAATTAGGCGAGAGGACTATTTGGCTTGATTGTGATGTTTTGCAGGGCGATGGCGGTACGCGCACCGCGGCAATTACCGGAAGTTTTATCGCGCTTGTAGATGCGTTACAGAAAATAAAAAAGACCGGTTTAATAAATGAGATTCCGGTTACTGATTATGTGGCGGCAATAAGCGTAGGTGTTGTTGAGGGGCACGCTTGCCTTGATTTGGCTTACGCTGAAGATTCCAAGGCCGAAGTAGATATGAATGTAGTTATGACCGGAAGCGGAGAATTTATTGAGATACAGGGCACTGCCGAGAGAAAGCCTTTTAACCGCGCGCAGATGGATAAACTTCTGGACTTGGCTAAGAAAGGCATTCACGAGTTAGTAGAAATGCAAAAGCATCTGCTTAAAGATATTTTATGAGTAAGAATAATTTAGAGCTTTTGGTTGCTACTAAAAATAAGGGCAAGTTAAGGGAAATAAAGATTATTCTAAAAGATTTGCCGTTAAAGATAACCTCTTTGGCAGATTACCCTGGTCATCCGCGGATCATTGAAAATGCCAAGACCTTTAGCGGAAACGCTGCCAAGAAAGCTCTTGCCTTGGCGCGTTTTACAGGTAAGCTTGTGATGGGCGAAGATTCTGGCCTTTGCGTAGATGCGTTAAAAGGGGCTCCGGGAGTTTATTCCGCGCGTTTTGCCGGTAAAAATAAAAGCGACGATGCCAATAATAAGAAGCTTTTACGCCTTCTTAAGGGATTGCCTGCTTCTAAAAGAAAAGCTTATTATGTCTGCGCGATTGCCTTAGCAGATAAAAAAGGCTTGGTAAAAATAGTAGAAGGTAAATGTTTTGGCAGGATTGGTTTTGATTCACGCGGTAAAAATGGATTCGGGTATGACCCCTTATTTGTCATTCCCATTTATAATAAAACATTCGGTCAGCTCAGTGGGAGTATTAAACACAAAATCAGCCATCGTTTTCGCGCGCTTCAGGATTTAAGAAAAGTGCTCAAGAATTATGTTGAGCGCGCCGAGGGTGTCTGATATAATGCGGAGGCTAAAAATATGAAGAAAATAGCATTTCTGTTATGCGCAGTTGTGTTGTTGGCGTGGTCTTCTTCTCAGGCAGCAAGCGAAATGGCGCGTAAAGAGGCGATAAATTATTATAACGCGGGGGTTAGGGCGCAGAAAGACGGCAACCTGCAGGAGATGAAGGCGTCCTACACAAAAATTTTCATTCTGGATCCGGAAAACAAAGAATTAAAAAAGCTGGTTCTGCATAATTACGGCGTTCTTTATATGAAAAGCGGTAATTACGCTAAGGCAGAAGAGAATTTTCTGGACGTGTTGAAGATGGACCCGAATTTTGAAGCCGCAAAGAAGAACCTTGGGCTTATTTATGATAAGACCCGTTCTAAGCTTGAAGCGTTGGAATATTGGTTGAAGTTTTTTAATATAGATGTGAATAAGATGAAGCCGCAAAATCCTATTATGGCGGATGAAAAGCCGGATCAGCCGTTTTAGTTTTCGCCACTAAGATTTGAGAAAGATACGGGGAGTGGCTCAGTTTGGCTAGAGCGCTTGCTTTGGGAGCAAGAGGTCGTGAGTTCAAGTCTCACCTCCCCGATAAATGAGCCCCCAGCGTTTTGAAAGGGGCAAGTCAACTGTTACTGAATATGCGCCTGTAGCTCAAATGGATAGAGCAACTGCCTTTCAATGAGGCCCAAACTTATGGAGCATAAGCGACATAAGTTTGCTGGCCGAATTGATCCCGAAGCCTGCGCAGAAAATTTCGCAAGAAATTTTCAAGCGATTAGGCAAGGGACCAAGATTGGGAGCCTTCACAGGAAAATAAACTTGTGAAGTGGACGCTGCTAAGTCGGTGGACATCCCGTGTACGCGGGGCAACACCGAGCTATTCCCTTACAGGGGGAGAGTGTAGAGACTTTACACAGCGGGGCTGAAACGCTCAAGAGAAAGTCCAGACCGCAACTTTAATGGCCAGAGTAATCTGGTGCGGTACGCTAAGCCGTAGGTTGGCCGTTCGATTCGGCCCAGGCGCATTTAAAAGGTAATGCCGATAAAACACACACTATGCAAAGTAAAGTAAAAATAATATTTGGCATCATTGTCGCGCTGGCCTTCTTTTTCACCGTGGGGCATTTTTTCCTGGTGTTTAAGGGTAAGTCTATCGTTGAGAAGCAGATTGAGAATATCCTGCACAAAAAAGTCACTATCGAGCGTTTTGATATTAAGCCGCTTTTTATGATAGAGATGAACAATGTGGCCATTAAGGATTTCGGCCAAATAGATAATATCTCTATATCGCCTAATATGTTTGGTTTTCTTCTTGGGAGAGCATCTTTCGATAGCATAAGAATTATTAACCCGCATCTGGAATTTAAGAAAGATAAGCTTCAGGAACAAGTTGAAGGCGCCCCAGCAGAGGCGCAAAAAGCAGCGCAGGAAGCTCCCGCGCAAGCTAATATTCCGCAGATGCCGCTTGCTGTCAAAAGCCTTGTGATTAAAAATGGCGTGATCGATTATGCGGACAAAACAATCGGCGATAATGGCTTAACTGTTACGGTTAAGAATTTAAATTTTTCCCTTGGGAATTTAAAGATTCCGCCAGATTCCGGCAACTTAAAGTTTGATTTAACTGCCCGTATCCCCTGGCATAAAGATCAAGAAGAGGGGGTAATTGAATCCTCCGGATGGTTAAACTTGCAAAAGAAGAATATGCAGGCTAAAATAAAGATTACTGGGATTGACGCGGTTTACCTCTATCCGTATTATGCCTCATGGATTAATATCAATCTTGAGAAAGCAAGGATTAAGAAGGCTAAGTTGAATTTCACAAGCGATATTACCGGCAAAGACAACGATATGGTTGCCAAGTGCCATTTAGAATTAGTGGACATCCAGCGTGAAAACCTTCCCGAGGGCAAAGATGAAAGCAAGGCAGAGAAAATTGCCAAGGTTGTGTTTGGTTTATTTAGCGCCATGAACGAAAAGATCGTCGCGGATTTTACTATTCCTACAAAGATGGACCGTCCGGAATTCAAGGTCAAAGACATCCGCATGGGCTTGGGGGGATAGGTAGCTCTTTAAATTTAAAGTTGGAATAAATATTTAATGGTGGCTATAGCTCAATTGGTCAGAGCGTCTGACTGTGGCTCAGAAGGTTTGCGGGTTCGATCCCCGTTAGCCACCCCATTTTTTATTGGCAGGCCAGGGTGGCTCTGGAGGTTTTGCGGGTTCGAGAGTCAAAGGTTTATCCAGAGAAGAAAAGCTAGAGTTGGTTGCGGCATAACAAAGAGAGGGGGACAGTTTTATTTTTTCAAATGATGGAAAAATAAAACTGTCCCTTTTGTTTTACGAAAACCGGGGGCATAAAGAGAACCATTCCCTTTATTGTAAATTATTAGATTAATATATGAATCGGTGGGGCATTCCAAAGTGGCTTGAAAAGGAAGTAAGGGCACGAGATAAAGCTTGCGTTTATTGCGGAGTTAAATTGGTAGAGAGTATTCCTTTTGGAAGTTCTCGAAGAACTATGGCGACCTGGGAACATATAATTAATAATGCAAGTATTGTCAATCGTGATAATATCGCTCGATGTTGCGCTGCATGTAATTCGAGCAAAGGGACAAAGCCACTTTCTGATTGGATACACTCAAGCTACTGCGAGAAGAAAGGTATTAATGAACATACAGTCGCTGCAATCGTCAGAAAAGCATTGCGGAGTTTATGAATAATTGGAAAATGTTCTAAAATCGGAATAAAAGGAGAAAAAATGAGTGAAGTTAGAGAAGTTACGGAAAAAATAAGAAAGTTTAGAGATGATCGCGATTGGATGCAATTCCATGATCCTAAGAATATGGCTGTCTCGATAATACTTGAAGCTTCGGAGCTTTTAGAGCATTTTCAATGGAAGACTACTGAAGAAGTCGAGAAATATGCTAAACAAAATAAGTTAGAAATACAAGATGAGATAGCAGATATAGCTTTATATTTGTTTGAGCTAGCGGATAACATTGGCGTAGATTTGATCGATGCTATGAATCAGAAATTAACGAAGAATGAAAAGAAGTACCCTGTAGAGAAAGCAAAGGGGAAACACGTGAAATATGACAAGTTATAAAGATGGATCTTAATGAAGTATTAGGGGCTAAAAGTTTATTTCGCTTCACCGGGCCGCCAGAACATTGGCTTACGGCAGTGAAATATATGACTTGGGGCCTCGAAGAGGATTTAAGATCTAGATGGATAAAGATTCGTCCAGGAGATATCTTTTTTATTCACAGCACTCAAGGATCAGCTTTTAAAAATGCTAAATCTGGAATAATAGGATTAGGTGTAGTCGGGACTGATTTTTCTGAAAAAAAGAATCCCTTATGGTTTTATGAGACTCTCAATCATGTTAATCGTTGGCCTCTTCTAATACCGTTATCAGAAATTTATCTGTTTAGTGAATTACCTCCGACAAATACCTGGGATAATCCATCTCCCGAGAATCCCAAAGAAACTGAGAGCTTGATTAATTCCTTACTGAAAAACTATATTCCTCTTGGTCAAATTCCCGGTTTTCCACAAATGGGTAGCTTTTCCTCTGTGAGCCAAGATGTTGCCAGCAGGATATTGTTAGATAGAAAACCACTTTATCTTTATGCAGGCTATGAAGAGCTTGGATTGCCACAGATTGAATCAAGTTTAGATATTAAGACCGAGCGTATTGATAGGCAATCGGATCAAATTAAAAGTGCTAGTGAAGCTTTGCGTTATGTCGATACTTTAAAGATTTTTGACAGCGTTAAAACACGGATTATTAAGGAGCCAGTTTCGCAATACATACGCGATAATGAAATACTCGATCGTGCAAATGCTGTACATACTTCAATTTTACAGCAACTTATCGATTTATTCCGTAAACATGGATATGAAACTCGCTCGAGCAAAGCAGTCGACCTTTTTGTGCATAATAAGAATAGAGCTTTTCTTTTTGAAGTGAAGAGCACAGAGAGTAGAAATTTTCGCTCGCAAGCAAGAAGAGGCATTGCTCAACTACTCGAATATGATTACTTTGATGTGGAAAAATTCTCGCAAGAGAACAATTTAATATTTACTGATAGGCACAAATTAATTATTCCTTCTCAAATTCCTTCTGATAATCGATACATTGAATTTATAAATAGCCTCAATATCGGCGTAGCATTAAGTCAAAAAGATTGTTTAAAACCTGTAGGTAAAGATTTTGGCTTTTCATTAATATAAGAAAATTTATGTTAGAAATCGTCCTCTATAGCGTCTATTTATTAGAGGAGGAATTATGGCAAAACCCGATATCAATAGCAGAAATATAAAAAGTTGGCCTAAAGATGATAGGCCTAGAGAACGATTGCTAAGTAGTGGAGAACAATCATTAAGCAATTCAGAGCTCTTAGCAATCTTGTTAAATAGCGGTGTTAAGGGGGAAAGTGCCGTTGATTTAGCTCGGAATATCTTTGATAAGTTTGGCACCTTTCGTAATATGTCTCATACTGATATACGGGATTGGCAGGCAATTAAGGGTTTAGGTCCGGCCAAAATTTGTCGAATAAAAGCAGCGCTGGAAATTGGCAGACGTTTTCGAGAAAATGAAATAATTAGAAAGAAAGCGCGAATTCTTTCTTCGAAAGATATTTTTTCTGTTGTTGGGCCACAGATTCGCGATCTAAAGACAGAGATGTTTAAAATTGTCTTCTTAGATAATAGTAACAATATTATTTCTATTGAGAATGCTGCTAAGGGGACAATAAATCATACTGTTCCTATTGCTCGAGAGATTATTCATTCAGCTCTTCAAAAATTTGCAGCTTCAATTATTTGTGTTCATAACCATCCTTCTGGGAGTTGTCTTCCAAGTGACGAAGACAAACAATTTACAAAAGAATTAGCGCAGGCTGCAAATGTTTTGCAGATAAAATTATTAGACCATGTTATAATCGGTGGCGAAAATTATTACAGTTTCCTTGATAGTGGACTTTTTGATCAAACTGGTAATGTAAGGTTAAGTTGAATGGAAAATATCCGAATAGAAGCTTTTAACTGGCTTTCAAGCCAAATTAGTATACACGGTGATGTATTGCCGAGAGAATTATTAGCTAAAGGTTTTGAATTTGAGGGTGAGAGAGTTCTTTTAGTTGGTCCTCAGGGAATTTTCAAACCTCGCCTTCTAGAGTTGCCTTTGTCGATAACTACTATCCAGGATGGTCCTTATGCGGATAAACCTGATTTGGAAGGAAATTGGCTTTATCGATATAGAGGCAAAGATCCAGCTCATCGGGATAATGTTGGGTTAAGAGAACTAATGAAGCGGCGGGTACCACTTATTTATTTTATAGGAACTGTCCCTGGGAGATATTTAGTGGTTTATCCGGTATTCATTATGGAGGATTATCCAGAGCAGCTAACATTTAAAGTAATGGCAGAAGACTTGAGCTTTATCGAAAAAGCTGAGAAGGCTACAGTAATAAGTGACGTGGATGAAGGGAGAAGGCGGTATTTGACAGCCAGCGTTAGGGTTCGTCTGCACCAAAGAGGTTTTCGAGAATTGGTATTAGATGCCTATCGAAAGCAATGTGCCTGTTGTAAACTTAGACATCTCGAATTATTGGATGCTGCCCATATTTTACCCGATACCAGTCCAGAGGGTGATCCAATTGTCCCTAATGGGATTTCTTTATGCAAGCTTCATCATGCCGCCTTTGATAGTAATTTTATAGGTATTCGCCCTGATTATGTAATAGAAGTAAAGAGAGAGATACTAGAGGAAGAAGATGGCCCCTTGCTGTTACATGGTTTGCAGGAATTACATCAAGCCCGAATAATTCTACCCAAAACAAAGAATCTTTATCCCGATCCTAAACGACTAGAAAAGAGATTTATGGTTTTTAGAAATGGTTAAAATGAAAGAATCTATTAAGAAGATAGCAAAGATAGAGTTTGAAATATAAGGGACGGTTCTATTTATTGGGGTGGCTTTGAGAAGACCGTCCCCTTTATTTGTTTTTGGAATATAAATGAAAAGAATCCATAAAGTATTCTTCATTATTGTTATTGTAGCGGTATTCGGTTATGCAGGTTACCGGATCTCTGTATTATCCGATCGAATCCAAAGAATAGAAAATAAGCTTGGTGGGTCTAAAAAGATATCTTGTAACGAAAAAGATACCGTGCAGAGAGTGCGTCAGTCAGTGGTACGTATTATTGGCGGAGAAGGCGAGGGCTCGGGTTTTGTTATTAAAAAGGATGGTTTTATTTTGACTAACTTCCATGTGATTGACTCTGAGCCAGCACCAAAAATTATATTACCCGGTAATACTTTTGAGACAGGTGAAGTTATTATGGTGGATAAAGATGCGGATCTTGCAGTAATTAAGATTAAAAAGGACCTTCCAGTGCTTAGATTCGCGCGTCTTGCCTCAGTATGTCCAGCAGAAGAACTTTTAGCCATAGGATATCCATTGGGAGGCGAACTGTCTGGTGAATCGTTTGTTGTGCGCGGAGCTTTTTCGCGAAGCTCAAAAGACAAGGAAAACGGCGTCCAGTATCTCCTAACGGATATGACCATGGTTTCCGGTATAAGCGGTGGTCCAATGGTAAATATCTGCGGGGAAGTAGTTGGGATCAATACCGCTGGATTAGTGTTGGGAGGAATGGGTATAGCAGTCTCCTCAGATTCTATATTTGAAAAATACCAAAAGATGTCCGCGTCTAAGGAGTCGCTAAAAGACGTCAAGAAAATGACCTTTGAGCCAAACAAGAATCCGCTTGAAGCAGTCAGGTGTTTTTATAATTATCTCAAAGCCAGAAAGATGGAAAAAGCTTTTGAGCTTTTATCTGACAATTTCGTTATGGGGTACAGCTTTGAGCAGTGGGCGTGGGGGTACCGGCCCATGCTTGACACCTCTGTTATTATAATCAAAAGCGATAAGAAGATACCTAATAGAATACTAGTTAAGCTATCAACCAAAGACTTAATTGAAGATGAGATTGTTTATAAGTATTTCGAGGGCCATTGGGATGTCCGGCAGATAAATGGGAAATGGCTGCTCTGGGCTCCTAGGATTAAGGAAGTTAAAAATCCGGAAAAGGAGTGGATTCTGGATTCGGATAGGATAAACGAAATAGAGGAATTTGTAAAAAAACACAAAGATTCCGAAGAATATAAATATGACATGTATAAAATAGCCCAGGAGCCAGGAAACGAAGATTTAAGCCTGCAGGTACTTTATGAGAAGGCCAAAGAGAAGAAATAGCCATTGTATGAAGCGCAGGAAATATGAAAACGCATGAGGTCGATATTGATATTTCTGCTCAAAGGCTTTATCTGCGTTGCGGCAATACAATCATTAAGTCATATCCTGTTTCAACTTCAAAATATGGCATAGGGAATAGGGAGGGAAGCAACAAGACGCCATTAGGATTGCACCAGATAGTTAGTAAGATCGGGAGAAATGCGCCTTTGGGCGCGATTTTTAAGTACCGCAGAAAAACCGGGAAGATAGCTAGGGTGCGCGAAGCCGGAGATCTTATAACGACAAGAATCCTGCGTCTGGCAGGGCTTGAGAAAGGTGTCAACAAAGGCAGGGGAATAGATTCGTTTCAGAGATGCATCTATATCCACGGTACTCCGGAAGAGAATTTGATCGGGAAGCCGGCATCTCACGGCTGTATAAGAATGAAAAATCGTGATATAATTAAGTTGTTTAACTTAGTCAGAAGAAATACCCTACTTTATATACATAAATAAGTTATGACCTTTTTTATACCCAACAGGCTATATATATGTCTTCTGACCTTGTAGACCGATATCAAGCGCTCAAGTTGTTACGGCAAGCCTTAGATCAGCCTTCGGCAGAATTTCGTGAAGGACAATGGGAAGCAATTGAACGTCTCGTGAACCATAAAAAGAGGCTACTTGTTGTTCAGCGCACGGGTTGGGGTAAGAGCCTAGTCTATTTTATTGCTACGCGTATTTTTCGGAACCGCGGTGAAGGAGTGACCCTAATTGTTTCTCCGTTATTAGCATTGATGAGAAATCAGATTCAGGCAGCCGAACGATTGGGGATTCGGGCTTTGACTATTAATTCAACTAATCGAACTGAGTGGCCACAATTAATGCAAGAAATTCTTGAAGACAAGGCTGATGTCGTTCTAGTTTCTCCAGAGCGATTGGCTAATGATGAATTTGTTCAGGAATTATTGATCCCAGTAGCAAATCGTATTGGTCTTATGGTTGTGGATGAAGCACATTGTATTTCAGATTGGGGGCATGATTTCCGGCCAGACTACAGGCGTTTAGTAAGAGTATTACAATACATGCCTACGAACATGCCGATTTTGGGTACTACCGCGACCGCTAACGATCGAGTGCTGGCGGATACTGTTGCTCAGTTGGGGGAGCTAGAGATCTTCCGAGGAAAATTGATGCGTGAAACACTCGAGTTGCAAACAATACGTCTCCCTGATCAGGCATCCAGATTAGCATGGCTCTTTGAAAATATACCTAAAATGCCCGGTACAGGTATTGTTTATACTTTAACGAAACGGGATACTGAGATTGTCGCAAGTTGGCTGGAAGGACGTGGCATATCAGCTCGTGCATATTATAGCGGAATTGAATCAGAAGAGTTTGAGAATTCTAATGCATACAGGGAACATCTAGAATCTCTTTTGTTAGAAAATAAAATCAAGGTTTTGGTGGCCACTACGGCGTTAGGTATGGGATATGATAAACCTGATCTCGGGTTTGTTATCCATTTTCAATCTCCCGGCTCAATCGTGGCATATTATCAACAGGTTGGAAGAGCTGGCAGAGCAATTAGCAGAGCTTTTGGGATCCTGTTGAGTGGTCGTGAGGATGCAGATATTCTTCAGTATTTCCGCGAGGAGGCTTTTCCAGATGAACAACTAGTTAACTCCATCTTGGAAGCTTTGTCTAATAGTGATGGCATGAAAATTCGAGATTTAGAAAAATCCGTAAATCTTCGGAGAGGACAGATTGAAAAAGTGCTAAAATTCTTATCAGTGGAAAATCCTTCGCCTATTTTTAAGAGAGATGGCGCGTGGGAAAGGACTGCTGTTCCGTATCAAATGGATCATGAGAGAATTCAGAGATTAACAATGCAGAGAGTTAAGGAATGCGAGGAAGTACAATCTTATTTTGAAACAAAAGATTGCTTAATGGTTTTTTTGGCTCGGTCTTTGGATGATAAAACTTCAGAGCCTTGTGGTAAATGTGCAAACTGTTTAGGGCGGCCGCTCTTTAATCTAAAATATGATTTAGACCTAGAAAAAGAGGCACAAAGATTTCTGAGGAATTCTGAGCTACCGTTTGAATGCAAGAAACGAATTCCAAGCGATGCTTTCCCGGAGTATGGTTTTCACGGACATATTCCTCCTGAATTAAGAGCGGGAACCGGACGAGTTCTTTCTCGCTGGGGTGATGCTGGTTGGGGGCGTATAGTGGCTGAAAATAAGCATGCAGGAAATTTTGGCGATGAATTGCTTAATGCGGTAGAGGATATGATTGTCAGACGATGGTCACCAAATCCATCACCGACTTGGGTGACCTGTGTGCCTTCATTTAATCATCCTAATTTAGTGCCTGATTTCTCAAAACGTTTAGCAAGCAGGCTTAACATACCTTTTTTCCCTGCTGTAGTTAAGTTGAAGCAAAACGAACCGCAAAAATTACAGCAAAATACATTTTTTCAGTGTAGAAATCTTGACGGCGTTTTTGGCATCAAAGGTGAGATTCCGGTAGGCCCGGTTTTCCTTATGGATGATATTATCGATTCTATCTGGACAATGACGGTTGTTTCAGCTTTATTACTTAAGGCAGGGAGTGGGCCTGTGTGTCCCGTAGCTCTAGCCACCACGCGCCCAGGAGATTAAATGGAAATTAATACTAGAGATCAGGTAGTTCTCTTGCTTACTGTTTGGCTTGGGGGATCCGGTAAAGTTGGTCAAAAGCCACTAACTCCGTTGGAATGGAATACATTTTCTCTATGGTTAGAAGAGAATGATCGCGGCCTCGAGAAATTGTTGGTTACTAATAATCTCAATGATTTCTTGGAGGGGTGGAGCAATAAGACGGTTACAGCGGATCGTATTCGAGCATTACTGGCAAGGGCAGGCGCATTGGGTTTATCTCTTGAAAGATGGAATAGGGCAGGGTTATGGGTAATGACTTGTTTTAATAAAGATTACCCATCTCGTCTTCGGAACCGAGTATCGTATATTCCTCCGGTATTCTTTGGATGTGGCAATCGCAAGCTTCTTGATAAGGGAGGAATAGCGGTTGTTGGGTCCAGGGATGTTACTGATAATGATATTGAATATACGCGTCGATTAGGCGCTGAAATTGTTTCTCAATGGTATTCTGTTATTTCAGGTGGAGCTAGGGGAGTTGATGAGGCTGCAATGACAGGCGCTCTCGAAAAAGAAGGGACTGTGATTGGAATTTTAGCAGAGAATCTTCTACGCGCTGCTACTTCATCTAAATATCGTCAAGCATTGCTTGCTGGGGATTTAGTTTTGATCTCGTCTTTCAATCCTGAGGCTGGGTTTGATGTTGGGAATGCGATGGCACGGAATAAATACATATACTGTCTTTCAGATGCAGCAATAGTAATTGCGAGCACTAAGGAAAAGGGAGGAACTTGGAGCGGGGCGACCGAAAATCTGTCTAATCGATGGGTTCCTTTATGGGTTAAATCAACCGACAGTACTGGATCCGGCAACCATAGTTTAGTTGCCAAAGGCGCGCAATGGCTTCCTGATAATAATCTGTCAATTAAGGAACTAATTATTCCGAGATCTCGAGGTGTCCAAGAAAGTGAAAAGGATTACATCAGGCCAACTAGCTACGAGTCGTTTTTAACTCAATGGAAGAAATCTGATATTAAAGGGGCAGTCAAAAAAGATAAGCTAATAGAGATGTTTAATATTAGTAAGAAATGTTTGGATCAGTGGCTGAATCGTGGGGTTACAGAGGGTAAGATAGTCAAACATAAAAAGCCGGTTAAATATCAGCTTTCGCAAGGGAATCAACTGATGTTTGGGTTGTAAGTTTTGTTTTGTCCGTTCGGAACAAGTGGACAAACTGTAACCTTTTTATTTCAAAAGAGATAGGGGATCACAAGACAAAAAAGACCGGACAAATCGGACATTTTTCATAGGGACTGACCTATGGGAAAAGCCGAATTTAATTGATAACAAGGGTATTTTGGCTATAATAGATACTCGCAGATTTATATAGGTGACTCCCCGGGGTAGAAGGGGAGCGACCCCATTTTTTATTGCACTAGACTGCCTGTCCTGGCCGATTTTAAAGAATCGTTAAATTCGGGCAGGCCAGGGTGGCTCTGGAGGTTTTGCGGGTTCGAGAGTCAAAGGTTTATCCAGAGAAGAAAAGC
>JALOQK010000013.1 GCA_025453395.1 Candidatus Omnitrophota bacterium | reverse complement strand
CAAGACAGAAAAGAACTGCAAGAGATACTAAGCCAACGCGACCAAAAAATCAATGAAAGCATAAAAAAACTGCACGGCCTTACAGCCGGCAGTGAATGGGATGATTGGTTCGGATTCAGCATCCAAGATATAAGAGATATGGAAAAAAACCATCCTGAATTGTATGAGGAGCTATTTGATCCCTTCCTGGCAAGAGCCAAACGCATGGGATTATCGAACGACAGAAGTCTTGACCTTTCTAATCCTAACGACAGATTAGCCTTAAGCAGACTTAACAGCGAACGCGATAAAAGAATCCACGACAGCTTATATCAAATACGCGGCATAGTCGGCAGTGAAATGGATTCAGCTACAACAGCAGGAGTAAGCCAACTTCTTGCCAGATGTTTAACTACTGATATAGAAGCGGCAGCCGCAGACGCCCATAATAACGGCTGGAAATTATCTAAAGACGCAGACCTGCGTAACCCAGAAAATCCATTTATCGGCTGGGGCAAGAAACGCGTAAGGGTAAATGCTGAAATCAAAGCTGTCACAAACAAAGAGGAAATGATCGCCATTCTCGCCAAACAGGCAGGCGTATCAGAAGAAACTATTGCTAAACAGCTTACCGAAGAAAAGTTCGCGGCAATTAAAAACGCCAAAGAAGGCAAAGATATCGTCCATCCGCTGTATAAATTCTTCCACGAGCTTAAAGACCAGCCATTAGTGATTGCCAAGAATGCGCTGCCTTTGATGGTCTTAACGCTTTACATGACTGATTTCAGGGGTAACGAAACCAAAACTAAAGAAGGCCTAGAAAAAGTCCTGGCTAATCTTATGAACGGCTCCGACCAAAAAGGAATACAAGACTTAAGGAAATTTCAGCATCTGGCTTTTCAGGCTTTGGTATTAGGCCAGGGAGAACGCGGATACGAAAATGAGGTCCCGGAAACAGAGCCTACCGGAAGGATGCGTAAACTTCCGCCCAATCCTGATTTCCAATCTCTGGGGCTTTTGGATGACGATGTTCAGGCGCTAGATGAATATACTATAGTGCCTGCGGCCAAGTGGCTAGCAGACAGGGCAAAAGAAATCCCCTCTACAAATGATATAACCCGCTCCGAAGGAGATATTTCCAGGATGCTGAATGATAACACTTCTGTTCCAGGCAAACCCGGAGGTATTGATTTCAGGGTAATGAATATTATTGTGCAACCAATGGGCAACTTCTCAAAGTTAAACTACGCACTACCAAAAATAGCAAATGCCCAAAACATCAATATCGAACAGGAAATCATACAGATCAAAAAAATGGTAGATTCAGGGATAATCCCTTCAGGAAACAGGATAAAAGAATTACTGGCGGCCTGTTCGCTGCGAGATCAAATGGATATACGCTCAGATGATATACACGCGTGCCTTACTGAGATCTTTAATTTGGAAGAAAATAATCTGGTTGAAAGTGATCCAGAGTTAAAGGAGACCTTAGTTATCCTAACTTCATCTACCTTGTAGCGAATACTTTTTTCATCAACCAAGCCATATTTTGGCCCAACACGCTCATGGTTGACAATCCCTCTGCATCTTTTTCCACATCTGCGATATCACGGCCCATTGCTATATTCCAATAGGAAGATCCTACGGTAATCATTTCTCCGATAGTGAAAAAATGGTTCAGAGTATCAAAGGCGTGAATTGCGCCCGCGCGCCTGACTGAAACAACTGCGGCGCCAATCTTGCGTTTGAACATTGAACCATTGGCCCGGGAAACAAATCCCGCGCGATCCATCAAGGCCTTTATCTGCGAAGTGCAATCAGCAAAATAAGTTGGCGAACCCAAAATAATCCCCTCTGCCTGGCCCATTTTCCTAATACAGTCATTTACTATATCGCCAGTTACCGCGCAGCGTTTGTCTTTGTTAGATAAACACTTATAACAGGCAATGCAACCCGAGATCTTTTCTCCGGCAAGTTGCACCAATTCTGTTTCAATACCCTCTTTTTCAAGCTCTTTAAATACATGTTTTATCATAATGGCAGTATTGCCATCTTTGCGCGCGCTTCCGTTAAAAGCTACAACTTTCATAAATCAACCTCCTTCTATATCCACCCGCACAAGGCTAATGCGCAGATGGTCTTGGCGTCGTTAATCTTTCCGGATTTAAGCAGGCTACGGGCCTTTCCTCTTGTAACTATATTACGCTCTATAATCTCATCGTTCTCAAGACGCATTTTGGCTCTCTTAAGATCAAATGCCTTATAAATAAATATTTTCTCGGTGGAATAACCCGGCACAGGATAAATAAACCCCAATTTGATAAGTTTGCCTGCCGAAAAACCAGTTTCCTCTATTAATTCCCGGCGCGCGCAAGCCAAAGGCGTTTCATTTTCTTCAAGGGTGCCGGCAGGAAGCTCATACAAATATTTCTTGATCACCGGCCTGTATTGACGAAGCATCACCACCTTACCATTACCTAGAAATGGCACGATTAACGCCGCGCCCGGATGCTTGATGATCGGAATATTTTTACACATGATAATATATGGCCTTCTCTGTCCTAACAGAAACTACGAGAAATAAACTACGCGCTTGCGTGGTAGATAGAATTACTACCAAACTTTTGGCGAATTCTATCTACCGCTTTATGCACTTTCTCTTTTTTAACTTCTTCCTTATCCACAAACAAATATTTTTCATCGGCACAAGAAAGATTTGAGGCCTTAACCCCAACTAGCCTGACCTTGCAATTCTTAACTTCAAAATCTTCAAAAAGCTTTCTAATAGTTTTAATCAAAACTTCGGAGAAATTTGTGGAATCAGGAATAGTCAAAGATCTGGTATAAGTCTTAAAATCCTCAAGCCTAACCTTTAAAGTAACAGTCCGGCATTTAAAGTTTGCTTCACGAAGCCGGTCAGATACCTGCTCACACAAAGAAGCCAAGGCGCTTATTATAGCACTTTTATCGTTTGTGTCTTTTTCAAAAGTAGTTTCATTGCTGATTGATTTTGCTTCTCTGTCAGTTTCAACTTCGCTCTGGTCTATCCCCCGGGCCATTTCCCAAAACCATTCGCCATTTTTGCCAAACTCTCTTACTAATTCCCCCTTTTCCTTTTGGGCAAGATCTCCGATTGTACGAATTCCCATCTGATCCAAGATAGTTTTGGTTTTACTGCCTACCCCCCAAAGCATATCTACATCTAACGGCCAAAGAAAATTAAGCAAATTCTCTTTCTTAACCTGAACCAAACCGTCTGGCTTATCTAAACCAGAAGCAATTTTCGCTGCCATCTTAGTAGGCGCTAAACCCACTGATGCTGTTAAGCCTGTTTCTTCTTTGATGCGTTTTTTTATAGCCACACAAGTCTGATAGGCAAAACGATGGATCTTATAGGTATCACTGATATCAAGAAAAGCTTCATCAATACTTACCTGCTCCACGCTCGGAGAGAAACTTTCAAAAATTTTCATTATCTGATTAGAAGCCTGAACATACTTTTGATAATCAACCGGAAGAAATATTGCCTGCGGGCATTTGCGGTAGGCAATGGAAATTGGCATAGCAGAGTGAATGCCAAATTTCCTGGCTTCGTAAGAACAGGTTGAAACAACTCCTCTGCCTGAACCTTTTTTAGGGTCAGAACCGACAATAACCGGCTTACCCTTATATTGCGGATTATCTCTTTGCTCAACACTAGCAAAGAACGCATCCATATCCACATGGACTATAAATCTATTCTTTTTCATCGCGCTATAAATGGATAAATTTTAGCTTCTTTTCTCCGGGTAAACGCTTGATCTTAATTTTGCGCTTTAAGCCGTCGGTTTTAGCAAGGTAATCTTCACTGCACATTAGCTTCACAGGCACCCTTGAGCATTTGCGCGATAGACATATTATACAACAAAAAAGCGCAGAGCAATCAATTACTCTGCGCAAAAGCATATGGCCGGACGGCCTCATAGCTCCAAGATATCTTTTTCCTTAACTCTTACAAACCCCCGCCCAAATACTTTAACCATCATTCTTACCGCGCGTTTTCCCGTGCAATGCATCGGAGCAACTCTATGTACGCCAAGCTGCCGCAAATCATCAATGACAGCCAAATTTACCTTATCAGGATTATCTTTTAAATGGAACCCGCCGAAAAGCGAATAAACCTGCGCTTTAAAACTTCCCTGCACATGTTTAATGATATTTACTACTCCGGGATGCGCGCACCCGCATATTACCGTTAAGCCATTGCCTGTTTTAATCACAACCGACTGCTCGCATATTTTTCTGCCTTCAGATTCACCAACAAGCTCTCCGCTGGAGTAAATATTATCTTTAATCTGCGTAACTTCGCCTGCTTCAACAAGTTTAACTCCAAAAGATAAAATTCTGTCTTTTATTTCCTGTTTAAATCCCGGACAGACATACACCGTGATATCCTTGCGGTTATTTATCAAATTCCACAATCCTGAAATGTGGTCCCAGTCATCGTGCGACAAAACAATATGTTTAATTTTAGCGGTATCAATATGAAGCTTGCTGATATTGCTTAAAAGCACGCCCGGGTCACCGAAAGTGTCAAACAAGACATCTTCGCCGATAAGAAACGAAACGCCCCAGCGGCGGATAAAACGCTCCCATTTAGTTGAGCCGACAGCTATAACCTTAATCTGCATTTATCGCAACCTCTCCCAGATCTGGCTGATTTCATCCGTAACAGGACAGCGCAGATATTCAACAATAGTTTTACCTCCAACCAGCGCTTTAACAACTGCCTTATCAAAAACGATCTTACCGATAACCGGCACGCCCTGCTTGCGGCAGAATTCTTCAATTTCTTTGGTCATAGCCGGATTCAAATCGCATTTGTTCACCACCAACTTAACCGGAATATTAAAATGCCTTGCCACTTCTATAACGCGCTCTGCGTCATGCAACCCGGAAAGCGTGGGCTCAGTCACAATAAGAGCGCAATCAACTCCCGATAACGAAGCAATCACCGGGCATCCAATGCCCGGGGGGCCGTCAATAATCACATAATCCAAGCTCTGCTTTTCGGCTAACTCTTTAGCAACCTGCCTAATTTTTGCCACAAGCTTGCCGGAATTCTCCTGCGCGATACCAAGCTTTGCGTGCACAAAAGATCCGTATTTTGTGTCGGAAACAAACCACTCCCCGGCCACATTCTCTTGCATACGGATAGCTGCCCGCGGGCATATATGGCTACAGAGAGCGCACCCTTCGCAGGAAAAGTCTTCAACCGTATAATCAGTTCTTATCGCCGAGAATTTGCATGCTAACGCGCATTCCCCGCATTCTATGCAAAGATTTTTATCAATAACCGCGGTTTGCCCGCTTTTAAACTCATGACGCTGTATAACTAAAGGATGCAATAACAAATGCAGATCCGCCGCGTCAACGTCGCAATCAACCATCACCTTTCTTTTGGCTAAAACTGCCAACGATCCGGTAATAATGGTCTTGCCTGTCCCGCCTTTTCCGCTAATAACTACTATCTGTTTCATTTTTTCGCGCTGACTACGACAAAACTGCCACAGCCAAAACCTTTCTTGGGTTTTTCAACGGTACGTATTTTCTCTGGAAAATCAGTTATTGTCTGGTAATAAGAAACATCCCGAAAACCGGCCTGCTTCAGTAAAGAAGTAACTTCTCTAACCGTGAAAAAACGCGCATTTTTGTAAAACACGCTTTTTTTCGCGCGGTAAAATTTTCCCAATAAGCTTTCTTTATCTATAATACAAACGATTATCCGCCCGGGACTTTTTAATACCCGCGCTGATTCCTTTAATACTTTTAAGGGGTTACGCACAAAACATAGCGTAATAATAACTGTGACATAATCAAAACTGGCATCCTCAAACGGAATGTTTTCTCCTCTGCCCCAGCGCGTACCCACGCCTCGCTTGAAAGCCCGCTTAAGCATCGCTGGCGAAGGATCAATTCCTGTCCTAATGCCCAGCGCCGCGGCAAACCTGCCTGTGCCCACCCCAATCTCAAGGCCATTTTTATTCTTAGGCAGGGCCTTCTTAATCGCCGCTAATTCAGAAAAGAACGCCGCCTTATGCTTATCATACCAGGCGTCATATTTCTTAGAATACGTTTCAAAAACTCTCATAAACCAAGGTCCCCGAACCAACCGTCATAAAACCTTTTAAGATGCTCGTATTCCTCTTTTGACATAATATTCTTTTTAACTTCTTTTTCTTTAAAAGAATACCGGTAATTCGAACAATAGCTTAAAATAAGCTCTTTGGCCCGGGATATTTTCTTAAATTTCTCCTCGCATAGTTTTTTATCCTTATGTTTGCATCGATCCGGATGATACGCCAGGCTTAAGTTGCGATACGCTTCTTTTATTTCATCAAGGCTGGCTTCTTCTCCCAAACCCAGTATTTTTCTTGCCTCATCAATTTGATTAAAATCCGCCATGTAATGCTCCTAAAGTTTCCGGCATTAAAAGAATTACTTTTCTTTTTTATACGGCCATGCCGCGATGCCGCCCTGCATAACCGAAACATTCTTCCAGCCGTTGGCCTCCAATACCAGCGCCGCCTCATACCCGCGAAGGGAAATTTTGCAGTAACAGATAATTTCCTTATCCTTATCCTGCGCAAACTCATGGAGGCGCTTACGCAAGGCGCCTATCTGAATTTACCAGATCCTCAACATGCATCCCGGCCTGAATAACCATTGCCTACTGGGCGATCTGCCTATTCACGTTACCCGGGCCCACGCATTGCGAGCCAAGCACCGCGTTTTCTCCCGCTACCCTAGCTTGTAAATTCGCGATATCGCCATGCGCGGCTAAAACATTTTTACCGGTTATCCGGTGCACCTTTTCAGTGCAACCCCCGCAAGCATAAATATAAGGAGCTGACAATCCAACTCTGTGCCGTTTTGCAGCTTCACCGCTTTCAACGCGCCGTTTTCCCCGATAAACCCGGCAATGCCATTAATTGATTGGGGCGTGGTAATTCCGCTTAAATCAACTCCGGGGACATCAGGCATGCGCGCGCAAGACCCGGTAGCAACTACCAGAACATCATATTGCTGGCTTCCAGACTCATTAGTAATAAGATTCTTAAAAGTTACCAGGCGCCTTTTAGTATCTATCTGGGTCACCTCTGTATTAACTCTAGCGTCAATTGCCTTGGCCTTAAGATAAAATTGGGAATCCCGCGTTACTGCGGTTGGCGTGCACAAAAGCATATTCCTATCGCTAAAAACACCTCCCACGTAATACGGATAACCGCATGATGCCATTGACAATTCAGGATCTTTCTGAAAAAGGATAATCTGCGCGTGTTCATCAAGGCGGCGAGCTTTGGCAGCCGCTTTAGGGCCGGCCGCAGACCCACCGATAACCACAATTCTCTTCGATGGCATATCTATTCCTCCTTTTTTACCGCGCATAACTTTAGGTATAAATTAATAAATTTATCCCGATAAGAAGCGTCCTTTTCTACAATAGGCACGCCTTCAGAATAGCTCGCCGCTATTTCCCGGCTAAAAGGGATCTTCATCAGAACGGGGATATTCTCATGCCTGCAATAATCTTCCACCTTACTATCGCCAATATCAAAGCGGTTAATAACTACGCCAAACGATATCTTTAATTTACGCAACAGATCAATAGCCAAGATAAGGTCATTGAACCCGAATGGCGTGGGCTCAGTTACCAGAATGCAAAAATCGCTTCCTTTAACCGCGGTAATCACCGGGCAAGACGTCCCGGGCGGCGCGTCGATAATCACTGTCCTTGCCGCATTAATATATTGCTTAACCTGTTTGATAACCGGCGGCGACATCGCCTCGCCGATATTAAGACGGCCGCTAATAAACTGCATATCGGCTTTTTCTCCTATTTCAATCAAACCGATCTGTTTATTAACTTGCTTGATCGCCTTTTCCGGGCAAAGTAAACTGCACGCTGCGCAACCATGGCATAGATGCGTAAAAATTAATACACTTCCCTTTTTACCTTCGCTGCCGGGAACAACCGCAATAGCGTGATAGGCGCAGATTGCACTACATTTACCGCAGTACGTACATTTCGCCTGGTCAATCTCTGGCACGCAGATAACCGCCTTTTTCTCTGCGCTAATTTTTGGTTTTAAGAAAATGTGGGCGTTGGGCTCTTCAACATCGCAATCAAGAAGCTGGATATTGCTAAGCGACAGCGCCAGATTAACCGCCACTGTAGTCTTGCCTGTGCCGCCCTTTCCGCTTGCCACCGAAATAATCATATTTAAACCGCTAATTTTTTTTCAGCAATAACAACGCTTTGATACAAACTTGATACTTTTTGGACTGAAAAACCATTTTTCTGAAGATATGCCTGCGCGCCGGTTAATCCAACTTTGCCCATTTCATGCGAATTACCTTCAAGGCTGTGAATTTTATCCATAACCTTGAACCCTTCCAGCGTAAAATCAGCTAATATTATTTTACCTTTGGGAGAAACAAGCCGGATAAATTCATTTATCACCTGATAAGGATTGCGCAAATGGTGCAGGACGTTTACTGAAAAAATAGTGTCAAAACTTGCGTTAGCAAAACTGGTACGCTCGCCGTTTTCAATCCTAAAATCTACCTGGCTTTCAAAACCGAAATGGGCGATATTCAGCCGCGCAAACCGCTGTTCTTCGGGCGAAATATCAAAAGTAACAAAATAATACCCGGCCTTAGCCAAAGCAAGCGCAAAATGCCCCTTGCCAGTTCCGGCCTCAAGAATCCTGCCTGAGACAGGCTGCGACTGCTTAAGGATAAAATCCCTTTCTTTATATACATCATATCCGAAACTTTTATATAGGGCTTGGCGCTCTAAATATCTCTTGTGGTTGTCTATGACTTCTTTGTCCAATTTTATTATTCCTAATCGTGTTCTTTAAACATCTTATCTTGTGATGGAATTTTAACCTGCTTCCATTAGCTGCTCTTGCCCGGAATGCCGAATTTTGAACCCACACTGGGGGCATCCGCAAGCTTATATTTACCGTTTTTGTAGCCGCCTATCGCCTCCTTAACTGTCCCAGAGACTGCGGTAAATATACTAATCCCGGCGGCTGATAAAACCTGATGCGCGTTAGGGCCGATATTTCCTGTTAATACCGCTTTAGCGCCTTTAGACACTACAAATTGGCCTGATTGAATACCTGCCCCGCCCTGAAACTGCGAATTAGAATTTTCACACGCCTCAAAACTGCCGGAATCAGTATCAAAGAAAATGAAATTCTGGCACCTGCCGAATCTGGGGTCAACCATTGACTCCAAAGTCTTTCCTTCTGAAGTAATGCATATTTTCATGTCAATGCCTTCTTTCTTAATGGCAGCTTCCGCCATGGCCGTGATCCTTACAAGCGTCAAGGCCGCCCAGGGCGTTATCCATAAAATCATCCAGGGCTTTTTGCACATTACCGGAATAACCAAATACCTGCACTCCGGCATTAGCAAATTTCTGTTGGGCGCCCATGCCCATTCCTCCGGCAATAACATGGGTTATATTATACTTTAGGATCTCATCAACCGCGACACATCCGCCCCCGCCGTGCACAGCGGTATTAGGCACAATGCGCGTGCCGATTATTTTCTTCTTATCCTTATCAATGTCCGCTAAAAAGAAAAACCTGCACTGCCCGAAATGCGCGCAGACATTACCGTGTACCCCATTTTCATCTTCTAGCACAACTCCGACTCTCATTTTTAACAAGCTCCTTTCTTATTTACTCTCCAGCTCCTGAACCCTTGCCTGTATCGCATCAAGTTCTTTTTTAAGGTATTCCGCTTGATCTTTCAGCGCAGATAACTGATCCTTGCCCCTGATCCATCCGGGAAGGCCTGTAGCATAGAAACAATTACGCCAACCTCTACCACCGCCTCTTCCTCTGAAAGCCCCTGCTCCTAACTGTTTTCCTGCTTCACCAACAGGCACAACACAATATCCTCTTCCCCCGCCTGTCATTGCCCCTTGGCCCCTTGGCCCTGTTGCGTCAAAACCTGGCATAGTTACCACCTTCCTTTCTTTAATGAAAATCGTTTTCACTAATTAATAAAAAAATATAGCGATTATTTCTTATCTGCGCATTCCTCGCATACGCCATAAAACTGTATAAGATGATTAGTAATCTTAAACTTATATTTCTGCCCCAATCCCCTCTCGATCTGATGAAGAAGCTCTACCTCATCATCAATAAAATCAGCATAGTCAATGATCTTATTGCATTGCGTGCACACTAAGTGGTGGTGGTGGTGTGCCCCCTTAGGCCCTTCGGCGAATTCATAGCGCGATCTTCCGTCGCCAAAATCAAGCTTATAGACCATGCCCAACCCTGACAACACATCCAGCGTCCGATAGACAGTAGTCAAACCCACATTGGGATACTTTGGATGAATCTTAATGTATATATCTTCAGCGCTTAAGTGGCCTTCGGACTTGGATAGAATATCAAGTATCGCCTCACGGCCCAAGGTAAGCCTATAGCCGCACCCCTGAAACTTGCCATGCCACCACCGCTGTCCTCTGCATTCGCCTCTTGGCATATATGTCCTTATTATTAACTAAATATTAATGGAAATGATTTTCATTACTAATATACAACATAAAAATACTCCTGTCAAGTTCTTTTAGTACAATAAAATGCCTGGGCGAATTGCAACTCTAATTGCGACAAAATTTAAATCCCTGATCAAAGCCGTTACTTTGTAAGTATTCGCTAGCTACCTGCCTGGGAGTCTTATACCCC
>JALOQK010000012.1 GCA_025453395.1 Candidatus Omnitrophota bacterium | reverse complement strand
TCTTTGTTGGTCTGATAACTTACAAAGTAACAGGTTTTCTTTGATCTGTGGAGCTTTTTTATTTATTCCCTTTGTCGCACTTTAGTTTACAATCTTCTACAATAAAATGCCTGCCACTAACTATGGGCAGGCATTTTATTGCAGAATATATTACCTTAATATTATCCAAGCTTCAGCGGCTTAAAACAAATAAACCAATCCAAACAACGGATCCCTTGTTTAGCAGCCCCTTCAACTCTTTCTTTAGCAACCCCGCAGCTTCCTGGAGGCGGGACAATCACATCATCCCCGGGCTGCCAATCGGCAGGCGTGGCTACTTTATGTTCATCGCTTGTTTGCATAGCAATAAGCAAACGTTTGATCTCGGCAAAATTTCGGCCGTTGGAAAGAGGATAATATATAAGCGCCCGGATCTTTGCCTGCGGGTCGATAAAGAATACCGCGCGTACCGCGCTTACGTTACTGGCGCAAGGTTGGACCATGCCGAATTTATGCGCTACCTCCATGGTCAAATCCGCTATCACCGGGAATCTAACCTCAACATTCTTCATCCCCTTATACTCGATCTTCTCTTTGATTGTCCTTAACCAAGCAATGTGGCTATAATGGCTGTCTATGGAAAGCCCGATTAGCTTGCAATTAAGCTGATCAAACTCTTTTTCCATAGCGGCAAAGGTCATAAACTCGGTTGTGCACACAGGCGTGAAATCCGCTGGATGGCTGAAGATGATCACCCACTTACCCTTATAGTCCTCAGGGAATTTAATATGCCCTTGAGTTGTATCTGCCTCAAAAGACGGCGCTGTTTCTCCGATAAGCGGCATATGAACTCTATCACAACTATTCTGTTCCATAACTGGCCTCCTCTGTTAAATTATTATTTTCTCTCGCCCAACTTATGATCCAACATAAATAATCCGTTGGAATTATCCTTGATCAGCTTAAGCTTATCCACTATCTGCTTAGCGTTGGCTTCTTCTTCAACCTGCTCATCAATAAACCACTTAAGCATGGATTCAGTAGCGCTATCGCCTTCTTGCTTAGCTACTTTAAAAAGATCGTTGATCAACTCAGTTACTTTTAATTCATGCGCATATACAGCTTCAAAAACCTCAAGCGCAGTCTTCCATTTAGCATCGCAGGCCTTAATATCCTCCAGGGCCACCTCGCCGCCTCGCTCTAAAACATAATCAAAGAACTTCATGGCGTGGGAATTTTCTTCCTGGGCCTGAATTCTCATCCAACGGCCAAAACCCGGCCAGTTCCTGGACTCGAAATACGAAGCCATACCTAAATAAAGGTATGACGAATATAGCTCAGCATTGATCTGCTTGTTGATGGCTTCAGTAACCTTATTTTTAATTTCCATTTTCCCCCCTTTTTTATGATTTTTATGGCCACTATTAACAATAAGAAAAATAACCTCTGGTAAAGCCTGTAACCTGAGCGCTAACACCTCCTCCCATAATTATTACTAAATCGTAATCTATACTATTTATTCACCAAAAAAAATTATTTTCTACATGAATTACAGATGCCCTCTAAGACTACCTTTTTACCGGTAATCGTAAACCTGTTTTGGATATCTTTAGGGACTGCCAAACTATCAAAGCCCTTATCAATAAAATCAAGAATACTATTGCATTTGAGGCACCGAAAATGGTGGTGATTGCCTGTATCGGGATCAAAACGCTTTGGCCGGCCATAACTCTCTACCATTTTTAAAATCCCCGCCCCGACAAAAGAAATAAGTGTCCGATTTACTGTATCAAAGGAAATATTGGGTATTTTCTTTCTCACCCTCTGAAAGACGGCATCCGCAGAAGGATGAGTTTTATTGTTAAAAAGAGCTTCATATATGGTTGCGCGTTGAGGGGTAATCTTAAGATTGTGCTCTTTGCATTTCTTATAGAAGAATTCAAGAGAAATGTTGCCTTTGTTATCCATGACAGGTACTATATAAGAATAATTCTTACTTGTCAATAAAATTATAGGGGGGGCACCCCCTATAATTTTTCGTTTCGCTAAGCTTAAAAATAGTTATTCGCCAATGGGCAGGTCTTCTGTGTTTTCTGGTTTCCCGCGCTGTTTCTGAAAACGGCCGTTTCTGCCTTCTTTACGCTTTTCAGCAAGCTGGTTAAATTTGGCAAATTGCTCAGGATTCAAAATTTCTTTTACCGCGAAAATCCCGCTTATCCGCTGGTCAATAAGCTGCGCCTGTAAAGATTTGATCTGGCTTACCAGGGGTTCAACCTTTGCGTTTGTGACAGCGGGGTCCTTTAATGCCTGCTGCAGCGCCTGATTTTTTTCCTTCATTGCCGCGCGCAATTGCGAAATCGCCTGGCGGTGCGCCTTGCGGTTTGCCTCTAATTGACTCTGCTGTTGCGAAGTTAGATTCAGCTCTTTATAGATCCCCTCTTTTAACCTGCCGCCGGATGGCGGTTCTTTATCCTGCATCTGAGCGTAACCAAGATTAGCCGTAAGAAAAAACAGCCCCAAACCGATCATTACCACTTTTGCCTTTCTCATAAAACACTCCCCCTTTCCACCAAATTAGACAGTTGATAACCGCAAAAAGTTTCTTTATAAAAAATATTCCTCTATATTTGTCCCCAGGCCGTTAAGCAGATATCCGTTTTCAGCGCTTAAGCTATAGCCCGCCAAACTTTCTGCGGCTTCTTGTTTGCTCAAGGCCATTTTATTCTGGATCAAGCCTGTAAAAATAACCGCGAAAATAATTATCGCTGAAAAGGAAGTGGCTAAAATAAATGCCGGCCTTCTTTTAAACAGCAAATCCCTTAGCCGTTTAATAGCGCCAAGGCTTAAGCCCTCTTCCCGGTTAAGCCGCTCTGTGATAATGGCGCCGCGGATGTTCTCCCATACGCGCTCAGGGATCTGTTTAGATTCTGCCGACTGAAAAAGCGCGCGTTGAGCCTGCAATTCTTTTACCAGGCTTCTGCATTCAGGGCACTGTTTAAGATGCCCATCAATGGATTGCTTCTCTCGCGGGTTCAGCTGCCCATCCAAAAAATCGGTTTTGAGCAATTCCTGTATTTTCCCACACCGGATCATGGCTGCCCCCTTCTTGATTTTTCCAACAGCGCCTCGCGCGCCCGCTTCAACCGAGACCGCACGGTATTTACCGGAATCCTTAAACTGTCGGAAATCTCCTGATAACTTAAGCCCTCTATTTCGCGCAAAATAATACAAACCCTATGCTCCTGGGTTAACATGCCTAATAGCGCATTAAGCCTGAATTCGTTATCGCTTTGCATGGCTGCTTCTCTTACCGGCCTGTTGTCAGGCAGAGATTCAATCAGATTATCGTAATCCACTCTGCCTTTTTCTTCTTTACTGGATTTACGATAACGGTTAATCGCGGTGTTTAGCGTAATCCGATATACCCAGGTATTAAATGTTGAACGGAACTGAAAATTCTTTAAATTCCGGTATATCTTCATAAAAACGTCCTGGGTGACTTCCTCGGCATCAGGGCTATTGCGAGTAATTCTAAAAGCTACATTATAGACAAAGCCGCTGGTTGCCTTATATATCTGCTCAAAGGCATCCATGTCCCCATGGGAAGCCCGCCCTAACAGTTCAAGAGCAATATCGTTCATATCTTAACCTCAATATATCCCAATCGCAGGCTGATCAAATCTTACTTTCCGTACAGCGCCCTTAACTGCTCAACAGTCGGATGGCCCTGGTAATATTCCCCTTGCGGGCCGATGTAACCGGTTTTGTGTTTAGTTAAGGAAACTGACGTGTACCCTCCGCTTGAATTCGGAATGTTTATTAATATCGTTTCGCCTGACGTGGCTGCGATCTGCGCAACAGCAGGATTAACTACGATAGTGGTAGTTTTAGGCGCCGGAACAACAACATATCCGCAATGGCATGGCCTATAGTAAACATCGTCATAATAGTAATACGGCGTACCGCTTACATAAACAACCTGATGGCGCGGCGGAAGCGCTGCGACTATTGTGCCGATTGTAAGCCCAGCGGCAAAAAAGCCCCAAAACCAACCGTTATCCCAGTGGCCGCCGTGATAGTAGTAACGGCCGTGGCCGCCGCGGCTCCCCCAGGCAAACGCATCCGATGAATAAAATGCTGTGAATGCCACAAGAACAGCTACAATTACCAAAACCTTGTTTCTTGGCATCTGCCTTGTCATAAATATCCTCCTTTTTCTTTCCTCTTCCTCGCTATCTTAGACAATGCAACTTAATAGAAAGTTCCAAGAAAATTGCGCAGAGAATGATACTACCGGGGCCGCTCCAATGTATCAAGATTGGTGTGTTTGGTTTCTTTAGAGAATAAAAGGGCGATAAAGGTCAACACCCCAAGCGAAGAAAGATAAATCCCCACAGAACCAGCGCCATAATTCCTGGCAAGCCAGACTGCCACAAAAGGAGTCAACGCCGCCCCCAGGATAGAAGAAAGATTATAAGAAATACCGGAACCCGTGTAACGCACATTGGTGGGAAATAACTCCGGCAAGACCGCTGACATTGGGCCAAAAGTCAAACCCATCAAGGCCATGCCAATACACAAGAATAAAAGCATCAACATCATGTTCGCCTGCTCTCTTATGCCTATAACCGCGGGATCAAGAAAGAAGCGGAATGAAAAACCAAAAAGAATAATCGCAAAAGTCACCAGCAAAAGGACAATGCGACGTCCGTATTTGTCCGCCAGATATCCGGAAACCGGGACCATGCCCCCGAATAAAAGCACAGAAAGAAGCTGCAACACCAGAAATGGACGATAACCTATGCCTAAAAATCCTAGCTCAACATTACCAATAGCATATGAAAGAACCCACGTAGTCATAAGATAAAACAACCCGTAAGTGGCAAGCATAATAAAAGTGCCCAGGATAAGTTCCCTTAGATGCTTTCTAAACACAAATTCCACGGGATGCTTAAGCTTTTCTCCCCGCGCCATGGCCTTGGCAAAAATCGGAGTTTCTTCAAGCTTTACGCGCACATATAGCCCCACAGCAACCATAACAACAGATGCCAAAAACGGGATGCGCCAACCCCAAACCAAAAAATGGCTCTCTAACTGCGCCTGCTCAGAATTATAGTTAAATAAAATGGTAAGAAATAAGAAGAAGCCGTTGGCCAGAATAAATCCAAAGGGCGCGCCTAATTGAGGCCACATTGCTGCCCAGGCTCTTTTGCCCTCCTTAGCTGTCTCGGTGACCAACAAGGCCGCGCCTGACCATTCACCGCCCAGGCCAAGCCCCTGACAGAAACGCAAGATGGTTAACAAAACCGCTGCCAATAAACCAATCTGCATTACCGTCGGTAGAAGACCGATTAAAAAAGTGGCTATTCCCATGGTCAAAAGCGATCCCACAAGAGTAGCCTTACGCCCGATGCGGTCGCCAAAATGCCCGAAAAGAATAGAGCCGATTGGCCTGGCCACAAAAGCAACTCCAAAGGTCGCCATAGACGCTAAAAGAGAAGCTCCCGCATCAGCCTTCGGGAAAAATAAAAGCGGGAAAACCGAAACCGCAGCTGTAGCATAGATGTAAAAATCGTAGAATTCAATGGTGGTGCCGACCATGCTGGCGATAACAATACGCGCCTGCGGCACCCCGCCAGATTTAACAGATCCAGTACTCATAGAGATTTTTGTAGGAAAATTAGAAGATTATTCTAATCTTTTTCTAATTGTTTGGCCATAACAAGCTTAAAAGCTTCCACAACCGCGGGGTCAAATTGCCCGCCGCTATTTTTCTCAATCTGCTCTATTGCTTCCCACGGAGGCTTGCCCTTGCGATAGGGCCTATCAGTGATCATGGCATCGTAAGAATCCGCCACAGCAATTATCCTGGCGCCCAAAGGAATGGATTTATGGCTTTTCAGGTCTTCTGATTTTTTATCCTGATCCATAAAATAAGTGTGATGGGCTAAGATCAAGGGGACTGCTTCCTTTAATACCCCGCCCACGGAAGCAACGATCTTGGCCCCTTTTTCAGTATGAGTGCCGACAATTTCCTTTTCCTGTTCGCTTAAGGAAGACGCCTTATGGATAAGGTCTAAGCTTATATCAATTTTGCCGATATCATGCAAGAGGGCCGCGACCTTAATATTTTCTACTTCGTTACGGGATAGCTGCATTGAAATAGCGATATCTGTGGCAAGCAAAGAAACGCGCAGGGAATGCCCCTGGGTGTATTTATCCGCTGATTCCAAATATTTGGTCAGGATCTCCAGGACTCCGACATACGCGGTATGCAGGTCCATGACCTTTTTTTCTTTTTCCTCATAAAGCTTGCCTACTACTGCGGCGGTAATAATAAGAAATGCGCCCCAAATAGATAATCTGAAGATAATATTTAGGTTACTGGATTCAAAAGAGGCAGGGCTAAGGTAGAATTTGGGATAAAAAATTACACACAAAGACACTACCAAAATAGAAAGAACGGCAAAAAGCACTGCTGCGCGCCTGCCTAAAATGTAGCCGGTAATCAAGATCGGTAAATAATACAGCTGTAAAAAGGCCATTTTGTATTCAACAAAGAAATTCACGAAAATAGTCCCCAGGAGAATCAATACTACGACTATCTCTTCAAAATGCTTCATAATAAACTGCTTAACCTTTTCCATATCTATCCTCCTTCGCCGTTAGAACCGTCCCCTATATTTTGCCACTGCGCGCACCCAACCACAGCGCAAACAATATTCCGATTAAGGCTATAATTATTAAAGCCACACTAATATTTTGTAGAGAGTCGGCGGGTTTTGAAACGCTTTCGCTTGTTTGGCTTAAAACAAAATCTGATCCTGCTTGCTGCCTTAAGAAACCCTCCAAGGATTGCGCCAGGCAAATAGGCACCAAGGGGGCTTGTTTGGTTTTTAGCTCAAGCATTTTTATACCCCAATAAGACACCTGAGAAATTGTGATATCTTCCCAGGGAATAAATAATGCCGGATGGAAAGTCGGCAAAATAAACCACATGGAAAGATACACCCCTTGAGGGCTCGTGCCTATAGTAAGGCAGTTGTTATAATTTGTGCCTTTCTTAAGGCTTGCGCTTTGCATGTATTTTTTCTTAGCAAGCTTCTCCCCGCGATAAGGATAATATTTGGCTAATTCCTGCCAGCCTCCGGCATAAGCAAGAAAGCGCATAATGGCAACCCAGGCTAAAGGAAAGATAATAAAGGGTAGGTAATTATGAATGTTCATAGGCCAACTAACCAACTCCGTAAAATCCGATGTTTTATCATGGCGCTTCGTTGTAACTGGCGCCCCGTGGCGTATAATTATTTTTCATTTACGCGGTATCGCGCAGCCCTTGCCGCGCCAACTCTGGTGACAACACCCAAACGAACAAGCGGGCCGATCAGCTGATTAACGCGAGCGCGGTTGATCTTCATGGCCTTCCCGATCTCTGACGCTCCTGAAACGCCTTTTTTCTCAAGCAAAGCCAAAAGCTCTTCCTGTTTGGGCGTAAGCGTTACCCCTTGCAAGCGAAGTGCCCCGGCCTTGATCCTGTTTTGCACATCATCATGCGCCCACGCCAAACCTTGGGCAACATATTCCACCCAGTGCGTAAAGTCCCCGTCCAGCTCACGTGTTTGCTGGATCATGTTATAATAACGGGGCCTGTCTTTCGCAAAGAAATCATCAAGACCCAAAGTACAAAGAGGATCAAAACCTTTTTCCCACAAAAGCCACTGCCCGACCGCTCTGCCCACGCGGCCATTGCCATCCACAAAGGGATGAATCGTCAAAAATTCATGCTGAAAGATAGCGCTTCTGGCCACTGGATGCAGGGATTCATCCTTAGCCCAAGCAAAAAGCGCCTTCATACGCCCCGCCACTTGTGCCGGAGGCGGCGGAGTAAAAATAACCTTATTACGGGCGTCCACGATGTAGTTCTGGACACTGCGATACTGGCCAGAACGATCTTTGGCCAAAAGCCCTTTAATCATACGCGCATGCACCGCCAGAAGCCCTTGTTCCGTTACCGGCTTATGCTTGATCTTTAATATCTGCCGCATGGCTTCAACGCAATTGGCGACCTCGGCCTTTTGCTTATCTTCAGCCAGAAGATCCTTGCCATCAACCACAGCCCGAACTTGGGCCAAAGACAGAAGATTACCTTCGATCCATGTCGACGAGTGAACGCTCCGGGCAAAGGCATCCCGCTCCAAGGGGGCCTTAACTGAAACCTGAAGCCGTGAGCTTCTAACCAACGCGCCTGTGACAGCAATCTGCTCGAACAGTTTTACGAGGTGCGGCGTTATCTGATATTCAGCTTTGAACATGATTCAAGTATACCATATCGTATAGGTATTGTATAGGGAATTGTATAGGGCTGCCGCCTAGAACCAGCCAACGCCGTTTAATGCAGTGTTTTATCAGCAAATTAAGAATGGGCGCGATAAAATTAGAACCGTTCACTATTTCTCAAAGCTACCCCAATAAATATAACCGTCCCCATTATTCCGGATATCTTGTTTTGCAATTCTCACCCCGGCATCTTTACCTTGACAAGCTACATTAACCATTATATACTTTATTTGGATCACGATGAGAGGCTATCCAAAGGGCTCGTCCCGCGGAATGCCTCTTTTTTATTTATACTCCAACTTCCCCCTTAAATCATTCATAAAAGCTAAATCCGGTGCAAACTTCCTCAAAAGAGACGAAAATTGATGCCTGTTTGGAACGATAAGTTTTTCTAACTTATTCTGTTTCTTAAGGTATTCGATAAGACAATGAAAATCACCATCTCCTGTAACCACAACAGCCTTATTGTAGCTATTGTACTCTAACATAGCATGCAAAACCAGTTCTGCATCAATATTACCCTTAACTCTGCCATCAGATAGTGTTAATGTAGGCTTAAAGATCAAAATATAACCTTGTTTTTGCAAGGAGGTATATAGGCTTTCATTGGTGGGCAAATAACCTATAAAAATAAATGCTTTCGCTATTCCATATTTATCTTCTAAATATCTACGAAACCTATTAAAATCAAGCTTCCAACCTTGCTCACGGATAGCAAGATTTAAGTTTTGGCTATCGATAAATGCGTAATTATTTAATTTCTTATCCATTTTCTCTACCTATACTAAGCCTTACTATTTATACCTTGCCCTAGTTTTGTTAACACCCCGCGCTTATCTTACCTGGCCTAAATTGATGGGCCAGTATCCGCCTTTTTGGCGGAGAATTGCCTGCCTACCGGCAGGCAGGCGCGGGTGTGCTGACTTCGGCAACAAAAAACCTTCGCCTTTATCTGGCGAAGGTTTGAATTATTTTAACGTGGCAGTTCCCCCTTCAAACATACCACACCTGTATTCTATATGTATTTTATACATCTAAACTTACCTTGTGTCAAATAAAATAACTATTCTACCAACCCCCACTTCTTCTCTCCGGGCAGACGCTTAATCTGCAATTTAAATTTCCCAGAGGGAAATTTAAAAAAGGGTCGATGGCTTAGGGACGTCCGCAACTTAATGATCAGCCAACCGACGCCGGTTAATCCGATGTATTATCAAACCGTGTCCTGCTAAACTGCGATTATACGTTTTTACAGATTGTTAATCCAATTTGCAATCTGTAAAGACCATTGAATCTGATATCCGATTCAGCACCTTATAGTCCGCTGGTTTATCAAACCAGCCGTTAGATACTGTTATTTCTAATCAGAAATCTGCTCCAATAATGGCTTTTTTCTAATCCACCTAAACCCAGAAAAATGAGTTATAACCGCCACATCAATATGCCCTCCTACAACAGGTATCATCTGGGCAAACCGTTGATATAAAATGGTCGTATCGATCAGATGAACAGCATAATCGATAGCGTCTTGCAAGGTAAGAGACTGATAGTTTGGTGTTGGAATAGGAGCTCCCGGTGTTGGCAACCAGAGTTTTTGCACAACCCTACCATCGCCGCCCCAAGTGGCTGAATAACCCTGGGCATGAACAGCCCTTTTTCGAGGATTTTTAGCAATATCAAGCACATATAGTTTTCCGATGTTAACATCATTCGTATCGAACCCTGCCACCTGAAATCCCAATGGACTAGCGTCGGCCGGAAGAGATTCGAAAGCTTTTTCTTTTTTTAGTTCTGCCAAGAAATAATCATTTAGCTTATCCGCTACTTCTTCGACCGTTTCTTTTCCACCAATTTTAATTCTTTCAAATTCTCTGACGTGGCTTTCAATTGTGCGTCCTGTTACAAATGCATTTCCATATGTTAATATCCCGATATTGCGAGTTTTTATATTAAACAGTTTTTGAGCAAAGGGGGAACCACCCGCAGGCATCATTATGGGCCCTAAAGGTATTTTAACCTTCGTTTGCTCTTGGCACTTAGGGCATGAAACATTTGTTTCTTGTTCGCCCATAACTGCCGTATTAGTCGACTGTAAACTGTCTGCGGCCAAAACAACCCCATCGGGAACTAGAACTGATATTGTTAAGCTCATTTTACATCCCCCTCTTCTTTTGTAACAGATATGCTTGTACCACTATTATTATGGTAATCAAGTAACTGTCGATATTTAGAAATAAGAAACTTATAGTCCGCTTTCTCGCTCTCTCGGTTTTGCTCATGCCTATGTTCAAATAAGCTAAAAACAAACAATATAAGGCCTACTACAATAAAAAATACCCCAATCGACGTTGTCTTAATCTCTATACCTTCTCCCTTGTAGACAACGTCAACTATGTTTGCTGGTAACAATTTATAAAAACAGACAGCCATTGAGCCGCTAATCACAAAGAATAGTGACCCAAGATATGAATAATGGTAATGCTTCATTTTATTTCACCAATTCAAATAATTCTTTGGGGTCGTTTAAAACTTTAAACTCCCACGCGCCAAAACTACCGCTTGCGTTTACGGCAATAATCCATTCCTTGGCGGCTTGACATTTGACCTTATTCTGTTCAGTAGTCCGTCTCTTGATTTCTATAAATTCATTCAATTTGCTTTAATCGAGAACCTCGACAAATTCCGCCGCTATATGGAATTCGTCCTCACGAACATTTTTTAGCACGATGTCTTTGAATTCTTTATTGTCCGGAGACAGCGTTATTTTGGCATGAATCCACGTCTCATCCTTAAATTGCCTCTTTTCGCTTTTATACCTCTTGATGGTAAAACTTTGCTGGGTTTCGGGATCAGTCACCCTTCGTGATTCAGCCAGCACAATTTTCCCATTACGCGATCCGCCTTGGTCTGGCCGGAACAGACACCAACTCCCATCAGGAATAGTCGCTTCCATAGATTTACCCACAACCTGAGCAATAAACATTTCCTTATCAATCTTTTTTCTGCTATTAATCTTTTTCCATCCCAATAGTTCCGGCCTTTGCTGTTCCTTGAACGCTGTGGCAACTGCCTGCAACGAATAAACAGGTAAACAAGTAGTATATTTATCTTCCTTCAACACATCTTCATCTCGAATAATATCACTAAAAAATAGGTCTGATTTCTTTGGGGTTAGCTCGACATCTAACGCCGATCTAAAATTACCAATTTTACCCTCCCGTATTCTCTGAAAATAACCAGCAAAGTCAGTCGGTGTTAAGAAATTAAATTTGTATTGGAGATCTTTGCCGTTCTTTTTTAAGAAGTTATTTAATCGGTCGAAGTGAGCGAGGGCATATTCGTTCTTCTTTTTATTCTCTGGCGATGGATCGTTAATCTCCTCGTCATCCTTAATTTCAACTACAGAAAGAACTTTTCCAGCCTTGATAAAGAAATCAGGATTAAAACGACTTCTCTTTGGATGCTCACCCTTTTTCCAGAAATAATCAATCTCATAAAATCCCATGGGTGTAGATTTTATCCACGCGTCAATATGCGATATGTTGTCGACATTAACCAATTCTTTTAAAAATCTGCGTTCATTTTCACAGTCGGCAATAACGGCATTTAAAGGCGTCTTAAAATCATAATAATTGCTGACCGGCACGCATTTATAACCACTTCCGCTTTCAATAGCTTCTTCATAAAATTCTTTGAATTCATCTGGGATATTTTTAACAGTTTCTGACGTAAAAAAAAGCGTTTTCGTACTTCTAAGCTCTGAAGCGCTAACACTTTCTTGCGGACGCTCATTAGTAGGGACGATGAAATATTCTTTGGGCTCGAAATCATACCTAACAACTTGAGCCTCTTTCCTTTGAAGCGTCCCGAGCGATTGTAAAAACTTTTGTTTTCTGCTTTCCGTAACAATTTGGCTATCTGTCCGCTTGAGCGAAGCCTTAACGATCTCCTCAATCCTCCCTACCGGAAAGAGTTCTTGATAATATTTTCTATCCGCTTCATCGGGCAAATCTTCAAAACACTGATACATACGTTTAGCCATTTCAAGCGTAGAATATGTCTTGTGTTTGATTTTTGTCTTCCATCTCTCCCGGGCACCAGTAGACGCCTCCTCAAGCTCAATATTCAATTCTTCGATTGACTGTTCACTTGATAAATCGACATAACCATTTTCAAATAATTTATACTTCTTATCCATGGGATAGGTTGTCACATACGGCTTCGGATCATATGAGATATTAACCAGTTCAAAGTTAAATGTTGAGTCCGTAACAGGAAAGGTCGAAACACGTTTCTCGTTCTCCATAACCTCGTCCACAAGGTGCTTGATATCAATTGCCCACTTATCATGATTAAATACGGTAACGCTCGGCTGTTCTCCTTGCCAATTTTCAGGAACACGTAGACCGCGCCCGAGCACTTGAGCAATAAGCAGTTTACTTTCAAATGCCCGCTTTTCATGAGGGACAATCTGAAAAACACGTTTTACATCCCATCCCTCATTGAGCATCGCAACAGACAAAATCCACTCAACCTTATTGTTTTTATTGTCGACGCTGGCTAACCTTGGCAAATCCAATGCATCGCTATGAATAACAAGCACTTGTTTATCTATTTGTTCCCGATCTCTACCAGTCTGTTCCATTAAAAAAGTCTTAAGCCGTTCAGCAACGTCCTTACATCCACTAATGTCCTTCGTGATGACGATAGTAAGGGGTCGAATATTCCTTGCGCGTAAATCCTGCTTATTTTTCTCATGTCGGTTAAAAATAAGTTGCCATTTTTCTTCCTCAGGCCGCTTAGTTTGAGGCATTTCTGCCACATACCATACTTTTTTAACGAATCTCTGCTCCATTGCTGTCCTAAGAGAATATCTGGAAATAACATCGGAGAAATAATCATTACCAACGTAACAAGTACCTGAAACGCCTATAATGTATTTAAAGCCATAATCCTTATCAGTTAAGAATTCCTTCCATCGTGTTTTTTGTCCCGCCGGTTCATTTGCAACATGATGGGCCTCATCATTTAAAACAAGTATCCGCTGACCTTTACCCTTTAAACTATCGCGAATCGAAGACCGCACATGCTTTAAGATCGCATGGTAATTTTCAATACAAATACAACCTGACACAATACTCTCATCCGCCCGTATAATTTTAGGCGTATTTACGACTGATCCTGCAGGTAGAAGGTCTCGCAAATCTGCTCTACCAGATAAATCTTTGAATTTCTCCAAAAGCCCTGTTTCAATCGTCGTTGAAGGACTAAGAACAAGCACTCGATCGACAACTCCCTCCGCAAGCATTATCGCGGCAATTCCATACATCACATAGCTTTTCCCTGTGCCTGTAGCCAAATCAAGCGACGCAGAAAGCTGATCGGGTAACTGTAAATGCCGCTCAAAGTTTTCAATAGATCCGTATCTATCGCGCAAATTCTGATTTCCAGAAAAATTCTTTTTAGCTAAATCTCTAAGACTACGGTATTCACCGCCTAAAAGATATCGAAGGGTTGTAAAGATAGCTTTTTTCTGGTATTCGCGGAGCCCGCAAAGCTCATCAATAAATTGCTCGTATTTATTTTCATTCCATTTGTGACGATCTACCGCAGTGCTAACATTGAGCACCAAATCCTCATTATGAAAACGCTGTATTCCATTATTTAATCGTCTTGACATAGTAAATCCTATTTACGATGGGCTCGTTTTGAACGATTTGTTTGCCCAGTCAATTTTTTCTGCTCTAGTATCATTCGAGATTCATTGCCATATATATCCAAAAACACAAGCATCACATCTCCAGTAGCATCCTTAAATGAAAAATCGATTTTCCATGAGTTGCCCTTAAGCGCATCGGCATAGAACACTTTGTCCAGATCAAATACTTTGCCGTTATAATCAAAATCAACCATTACCATAGACAAGGCGTCATGCTTACTGACCCTTTCTTCGCCCCGTAGACGCGCACGGCTTTCGAACTTCTTAATCTTTACTGATACGTTTTTGGCTTGTTTTTTAATATCGAGCTCGACAAGTGGCGGATGAATAAAATCAAAGCCTACAGCTTCCACCGTTTCGTTGACAGCGGCTTCATCGCTTGGCTGAACAAGCGCAGAAAACTCACGTCGGTGTAGCTCATTAATATACGAATAGGGAATACGCAAGGCATAATAACGAACCCCATCTAATTCAATGTAATCTTCTTGAAATAAAAAAACGCCACGCGGGGCGATAATAAAGCACCTTTCACCGATCTGCTTGCCGATACTAGCGTGGATATCTATGATTGTATCCCTGCTAATTGTCCCTTTATCAAAATGGTTAAAGACAAGAACACTTGACCCCTGTCGCTTACCATCCATCTGAAAACCACGGATCTTGTGAGGTTCATCTTTACACTCAAAAAGCTGGAGTGCGAAGAAACGCCAGTCCTTCCACGGCAATTGTCTTAGTGTTTCGAAATCATACAATCCTGCGTTACAAAGCGTGAAAGGTTTTGCGGTAATAGAATTTCCAGTGTTTCCGATTTCTGAGTGTAAATTTAATATTCTTTTTTGTATTGTATAGACGGATAACTTGCCACAATCGATTGCAATCCAGCGCCTTTTTAATTTTTCCGCAACAGCACAGGTAGTCCCCGACCCCGCAAAAGCATCAAGCACAAGATCCCCTTCATTTGAACACGCTTCAACTATGCGCTCGATAAGCGATTCTGGTTTTTGTGTAGGGTAATTGACAATCTCATTCTGGCTTCTATTTAAATTGCCTATATCAGTCCAAATATTATCTACTTGTTTGCCTTTTTCTATTCGTTCATTCAAATAATATTTTTCACGTAGCGTTTTATCGGTTATATAAAGTCGTCCTAGATTTTCTAAGGCTTTTAATTTTTCCCTAACCATTCTCCAGCCTTTCGCAGGACATTTCCATTTTCTGCCCTTATTATCTATATAATCATATAATGTTCCCGGAGTAGGGCCAGCGACCTTCTGTAAGCTAACAGTAGTATATTTTCCTCGATCGTCATTGTCATCTTTGTTGAACGCCGCTATATCGGCTTCCGAGTACTCCCTAGTCATTGGATTAAAAATATAGCTGTCTGATTTTGAATACCAAAATATGTAATCCGAATTCTGAGGTATATTGCGAGAAATCGTCTTGCCCGCAAATGTCCTTCTCCAAATTATTTCACTCCTAAAATTGTTCTCCCCAAAGATTTCGTCAATCAACGTTTTTATATAGTGCGATTTTCTATAATCCAAATGAACAAACAAATTCCCATCACTTGCTAACAGTCCATGAATAAAAACAAGCCTTTTGCGCAAAAATTCTAGAAACTCAGCGCCAGCAATCTTATCTTGATACGCTTTTTGATCTTGGCTTCCTCTGAAATCACGCTTTGTTGAAAATGGCGGATCAATATAAATTAATCGAACTCCCGGAGTCCCGTCTGCATTAACTAATTCACCACGCTCTTTCATCTGCAGAAGCGTTTTCATTGCCTGAAGATTGTCTCCCAAAATAAGCATATTATGCCAATCAACTCCGTTCGCCCCAAACGTGCTTACCGGCTGTAATGGCACAGCCATGGTATCGGCGAGAATTTTCTCTTCGCTCTCTTTCCCATGATAAATAAGCTCATACTCTCGCCGCTCAGGCGGGAAAAACTCCCGCGCCCATTCAACCGGAAGCTCATCGCCGTTTTCAATAAGCTTCGTACCTCGCTTTAAAAGTTCATATATTCGTTGCTGTCGTTCTTTTTCCATAAAACGCTTCTCCGTTATCTGTCTTTATTCGCTTCCCGGTGACCACAATGCCCTATTGATAGCACCGCCAGAAATGTCTTCTGATGCACAACAAACCCACGACTTAACGATTTCTTAGAATCATTTAACGATTATTTAACGATTCCACCTTGACGCATCGGTAGATTTGATCTAAATAATCGGTAGATTCTTCTTTCACTGCTTCGGGGTTTGTCGGGCACAGTCATTTCTAGTAATCCACCTTCAATAATCGGCTTGATGACTTGGTCCCGACTTAGCCCCAACTTGGGCCTCTTGGGCCTCGACTTGGGCCTGCGCTACGGCAATTTTGAAACTACTTCCCAGTGTCCGCCTTTATCCGGGCCTATGCGCCTTAATACGCCTTTTTCTTTTAGTTTCGACAAATGTTTCTCAACAGCCCTGCTCGATAGGCCGACTATATCGGCAATTTCCTGCGCTGAAATGGACGGATTCTCTTTGATAAACCGTATGATTTTCTCCGAACTTTTCTACCAACCTCTCGCCCTCATCCCATATAGGCCGGAAGAAACACACGATTTAATGCATTGCTCTACCTTTCCTTTGTTTGCCGAATAATCCCCGAATAGTTAATCGGTAGATTGGCCCCGAATGATCGGTAGATTATCGGTAGATTCTTTGTTCATTTTTTCGACATACTTCGTTGTCCGTCCACGGCCTGTCTGCTTAAGGATATTCAAATCGATCAGCCCTAAAAGATCACGTTGCGCTGTATCGTAGACAACATTAAAACGTTTTCTACACCATCCGCTTGTAACATATCCCGCGCTAAGAACGTGCGCTATAATTTGTTTTTGTCTTTTGTTCAACCTTCCTTCAACTGATGGCGCGATAGTTTTCCTCTTCAACGATTCCGGAGCGCGTAACTTTGAAATATTTTTGCCCGGCCCCTTGAATATCACTTGAAAATATCCCGTATCTTCGCCAAGCTCAATATTTGCAAGCCCGTGATCTTTCATTTGATCACGAATTCTTCGAAATCCACTGCCACGCTCTTCTATGCGATGAAAATAGGACAGACTCTGCGCCAAAATAGGATTACGCGAACAAGGCCTATATTTCCCGGAACGCAATTTTTGGATGGATAACGGCTTGGGCGGAAGTCCGGGGCTTGAAATAACAATGCGATCGGGAAACACTTCCACCATTATCTTACGACCGGCGTCTTCATAATTACGGTGCGCGAGCGCGTTCACAAGCGCTTCTCTTAAGGCCTCAGAAGGATATTCGTCAAGACGCACGCGTTCCAAACCAATCACGCGCATCGGATGTCTGGTATTGCGGTCAATAAATTCCAGCGTCCGTTCTATGACGAAAGGCGCGGGCCCACGAATATCTTCCTGATCTACCGGATCACCATCAGGAACTACAGCACGATACGCATCGGCCAAAAATCTGACTTGTGGAAAAACAGCTGAGGGATCATTGCTTAATAGAACTATTCCAGCGGCTGTAGCATAATATTCATTTGTTTCCGGGTCAAACCACAAAAGGCCCCGCGTCATCATATCTTCAATAATTGATTCGTCTGAAACGTGCTCTTCTCCTTTCCTCCCCGATTGCGTTTTAAGCTTTTTAGCCAAATCTTGGTTCATATTTTTCCATTTTAGGCGTTTCAATACCTGTGTTTCAAAGGAAGAAACTGCCTCAATGGTCTGTTCCGCGATTTTATCCTCGTCTAAAGATGGAGCCAAAGCAAAGCGTTCTTTAAGCAATTTCAACAACGCCGCTCTTACTTCTCTTTGTAAGTCAAATATATTACCAAAACGCTTGTATTTAAAATTATCAACACGAATTTCTTTCAGCCAATCTTGAGTATTCTGATCACGCCCTGCATCAGAGCTTCCTTTAACAAATATTAGGATTGGGCTGCCTCTTTTTTTAGCACGGCGATATTCCTGATGGGTTATTGATAAAGCTCCCGAATGGGTGCCGTATTCATTGCCAACTATACTCAAACAAACATCGCAACCGTCTAATACTCGAAGACACTCTTCATTGCATTTTTCAGGAGAAGCAGGTGATTGCTCATAGAGAATTGCTTCGCAATGGGTCAGAAGAAAGGAATCAGTGGTCATCAACGCAAGCACTGTAAGTCGTTCATTTTCGAGTTCTTTCTGAACAGAACTAACAAATATACGAAGTTTTTTACCTTTCACGTTTTTGTATCTCCTATTTATGATTTCCTACGCTTCGGCAATAGATGCGCTATCTTTATTTACAAAAAGGGTATAAAACATTATAGAAACAAAGGGGACAGTTTTATTTTTCCATAATTTGAAAAAATAAAACTGTTCCCCTCTCTTTGTTATGCCGCAACCAACTCTAGCTTTTCTTCTCTGGATAAACCTTTGACTCTCGAACCCGCAAAACCTCCAGAGCCACCCTGGCCTGC
>JALOQK010000011.1 GCA_025453395.1 Candidatus Omnitrophota bacterium | reverse complement strand
AATGCCTTTGTTGGAGACTACTGAGATGTCCAGCCAGTTAATCCCCTGATTGCTTAACTTAGAGATGTCTGACCAGTTAACTCCCTGGTTGGAAAGCAATGCCACATTGGTCCAGTTAATGCCTTTGTTGCCCAAGACAGAAACATCTGTCCAATTGATCCCAGAATTACCAAGCCTGGAGATATCAGTCCAATTTACTCCCTGATTTGAGAGTAGTGCCACATTGGTCCAATTAATGCCTTTGTTGGAAAGTACTGAAACATCCAGCCAATTGATGCCTTTACTGGAAACTACTGAAATGTCTGACCAGTTAACTCCCTGGTTGGAAAGCAATGCCACATTAGTCCAGTTAATGCCTTTGTTGCCTAAAACAGAAACATCTAACCAATTGATCCCGGCATTGCTAAATCTGGAGATGTCTGTCCAATTGATACCCTTGGCAGAGAATACCGCGATATCAGCCCAGTTAATACCGGTATTGCCAAGCCTGGAGATATCTGTCCAGTTGATGCCATTGTTGCCTAAGACAGAGATGTCCAGCCAGTTAATTCCCTGGTTGCCAAGACGGGATAAATCTGTCCAATTGATGCCTTTGTTGGAAAGAACCGATAAGTCTAACCAGTTGATGCCCTGGTTGCCAAGCCTAGAGATGTCTGTCCAATTGACTCCTTTATTGCTTAAGACTGAAACTTCCAGCCAGTTAATACCTTTGGCAGAGAATACCGCGATATCAGTCCAATTAATACCAACATTGCTAAAGCGGGATAAATCTGTCCAATTGATGCCTTTGTTGGAAAGAACCGATAAGTCTAACCAGTTGATGCCCTGGTTGCCTAACCTGGAGATATCTAGCCAGTTAATGCCCTTGCTGGAGAGTACTGAGAAGTCTGTCCAGTTGATGCCTTGATTGCCAAGCCTGGAGATATCTATCCAATTGATGCCTTTGTTGCCTAAGACTGAGATGTCCAGCCAATTAATACCTTGATTGCCAAGCCTGGAGATATCTGACCAATTGATGCCTTTGTTGCCTAAGACCGAGATGTCTAACCAATTGATGCCCTGGTTACCTAATCTGGAGATATCTGACCAATTAATGCCTTTGTTGGAGACTACTGAAATATCTAACCAGTTAATACCCTGGTTGCCTAATCTGGAGATATCTGCCCAGTTAATGCCTTTGTTGGAGACTACTGAGATCTCCAGCCAGTTGATGCCCTGGTTGCCTAAAACTGAAATATCTAACCAGTTAATGCCTTTGTTGGAGAGCACTGACACATCTAACCAATTGATACCCTGGTTACCTAGTCTTGACAGATCTGCCCAATTGATGCCCTTGGCAGAGAATACCGCGATATCATCCCAATTAATACCGGTATTGCCAAAGCGGGAAATATCTGCCCAATTAACACCCTGATTTGATAAAAGCGCAACATTGATCCAGTTAATACCTTTATTGCCCATAACTGACAGGTCCAGCCAATTAATGCCTTGGTTACCAAGCCTAGAGATATCTGTCCAGTTAATACCCTTATTGACAAGCACGGACAAATCCAGCCAATTAATCCCGGCATTGCCAAGGCGGGAGAAATCTGTCCAGTTGATGCCTTTGTTATGCATGGCGGAAATATCGGTCCAATTAACACCCTGGTTGCTCAGCAAAGCAAAGTTTGTCCAGTTGATGCCTTTGTTGCCAAGGACTGAAAAATCAAGCCAGTTAACTCCCTGATTGGCAAGAAGAGCAACGCTGGTCCAGTTTAACGCCTTATTGCTCAAGACTGAAATATCGCTCCAATTTACCCCGGCGTCAGAAAGAACATCCAGGCCGATCCAGTTAACATTAGTGTTGGACATGCGCGACATGTCTGTCCAGTTTACTCCAGCAGTAGTTAAACGCGCCAGGTTATCCCAATTAACAGTTTCATCCCAATTAACGCCGGCTCCAGTCATATAAGCTAAATCCGCCCAGTTAACGCCAACATTGCTCATTTTAGAAATATCTGCCCAGTTGACCCGGGAATTGGAAAGACGGGCAATATCCATCCAGTTTACTCCCTGATTGCTTAACAAGGAAACACTTGTCCAGTTAATCCCGAAATTGCCTAATCTGGAGAAATCAGCCCAGTTCACGCCTTTATTTGAAAGGACCGACAGATCCATCCAATTGACGCCTTTATTGCCTAAAACTGATAAGTCTGCCCAATTCACGCCATTATTGGAGAGCACCGACAGGTCTGTCCAGTTAATGCCTTTATTAGAGGATACTGATATATCAAGCCAATTAATGCCCTGACTACCTAATATTGATAGATCTACCCAATTAATGCCCTTATTAGATAAAACCGATAGATCAAGCCAATTTATCCCCTGATTGCCTAAGCGGGATAAGTCTGCCCAGTTGATACCAGCGTTAGAAAGCCGCGATATGTCAGTCCAGTTTACGCGTTTATTGGAGAGAACCGACAGGTCCGCCCAATTAATACCTTTATTACTTAAGGCCGACATATCCAGCCAGTTAATGCCCTGATTGCCAAGCCGGGAGATATCTACCCAGTTAATGCCTTTATTAGATAAAACCGATAGATCAAACCAATTTATCCCCTGATTATGCAAAACTGAAACATCCAACCAGTTAACGCCTTTATTAGAAAGAACTGACAGATCAAGCCAGTTAACACCTTTATTACTTAAGACAGATAAATCGGTCCAATTAACTCGGGAGGCGGCAAAGCGGGAAATTTCTGCCCAATTCACGCTCTTATTGCTTAAAACCGACAGATCCAGCCAGTTGACACCCTTGCTATGCAAAACTGAGACATCTGTCCAATTAATGCCGGCAGCTACCATACTTCCAACACCGCCCCAAGAAACTAGACTAAAATCATACCAATCCGAATTCATATCTTGTGTCCCGGTTGTAAATGCAGCAAAACTAGACCATACTATGGCGCTATTGCCCATTAGCGATAAATCTATCCAGTTAACTCCAGCATTAGAAAGAACGGAAAGCCCTGTCCAATTAATCCTGGCCTGGTCCATGCGGGAAATTTCTGCCCAATTGACCCCGCGGTTAGAAAGAGCAGACATATCGGTCCAATTTATACGGGCATCTGCCAAACGGCCAATCTCGACCCAGTTGACATTCTTATTACTTAAAACAGAGATGTCGGTCCAATTTATGCGAGCGCCAGCCAAACGGCCAATCTCGGCCCAGTTGACATTCTTATTACCCAAGACAGAAACGTCAGTCCAGTTAATCCCATTGTTTGACATAATGCCAATATTGTCCCAGTTGACCTTGCTTAAATTGTCAATCCAGGCTTTTTTCTCAAAATTGGCTATTTTCCCAAAAAGGGTCTGCTGTTCCCAGTTATCGCCTGAAGTACCCAGGGAAGTTAAGACTTGGCCCACTTTTTCATAGAGACTGACCGCGGCGCCAGCGTTAACAGCGGTTTTGATGGAAGTAATGTCATTCCAATTAATAGCGGTGGTCTGAGACTTAATAACGCTTATGTCCGACCAGTTGATATTATCGGTTTTATCCTTGATGGCCTTGGCTACAGCGGCGGCAAAATCATAAACCACATTGGAAGAAAAACTTTTCCCGGCGTAGCTAATGACCACTTTTCCCAAGTAGGTGGTGGTAGATGTGGGCGTCCAAATACCAGAAAGGCTTTTTCTCAAGACACCATTTGCGTCAGGGGTAGAGACAAGAAGCGGAAAATCACTATCTACGATAGCGCCGGCTTTATCATAAATGGTGATGGTGGCGCTTGAAGGATTGACCACAATCTGGCCGTCGTTTGTTTCAAGCCAGGTTTCAAGATAAATAGTGTCGGTGGCGGAATCATAGGAAGCTACAGAATAGGCTTTGTACCCGTAATAGGCGTAACCGGTAAGCGCAGTATCAGTGGTATAGCTTAAAGAGGAGTAACCGTCGTAGCTGCCGCCTTTATAGGCGGTGGAGTCAACAGCAAAGACACTAGGCAGAGTAAGGGCAAATATAAAGTAAATAACAGATAGAAATTTAAATAATAAAGACATAATTAATAAGTAGGACAAAAACTTGTTTTCAGCTATCAGCTATCAGCCATCAGCTGTCAGCAAAAATAAATACAAAAAACGTAAAATACAAAACAGTATATGTTAAATAATGAGCAAACAGAAACTTTGTTTCAGTTTTAAGCTTTTAGCTGACGGCTGAAAGCTGAATTAAGGCGCACTGCGCGCGCACCTACCGCCAAGAATCGACGAGCGACCACTAACGGACGATGCACGCCCGCTTACGCTTGCCCCAGTACCCATATCCTCATGATAAAACATATAAGGGTCTCCCAGCGGCCAATCCGAATTATTCGCGGCACCGGAGCCAGTTAAGGCGCCGTCGCCGTGGGTTCCCTGAAAAGACCTACCAGAGGAAACAGGACTCAAACTCACCACAAACTCTGCTACGTTTCCGGATAAATCCATAGCTCCATAATATCCTGCTCCGGAAGTAACACGATTAGAACCTGAAGTGGCAAAAATACCTACTCTTAATGGGCCATAACCTGCGTCTCCACCGCTATATTCATACCCCGGATCCATCTCCTCAACATAGTTAGCTCCAGCAGGGCCAGTAACTGTTTCTGTCCCGTTTTCCGAACCGCTAATACTCATAGCATAGGTATACGACTGTATCCCCCAAGCCTGCTCCCAACTCACAGGCGTATTCGGGCCGCGGCAGGCTTTTTCATATTCGGTGTCTGATACAGGGCGCAAACCTGCCCAATCCGCATAGGCGTATAAATCCTGATAACCCATATCATTACAGGCACGGTCAGGACGATTAGTAGTTATATTAGGACAAGTACCGGTTATGGTATAACGAGACGACCCATAAAGGGCAGAGTTATAGCGGTTATTACATTGCGCGCTGGTTAAAGTGCTTAAAAAATCCGCGTATTGACCCTGGGTTATTTCATATTTCATAATATAAAATGGCGCCCAGCCAACAGGAAAAGAGGCGTTATCAATTGTGCCGTCGTTATTAGTATCTATTCCGGCATAAGGACCAGAACCTCCGATTCCGATACCAGATTCAATATCACCAGAAGCATAAATATTCCTGGCAAGGGTAGTTCCAATAAGAACCGGAAGAGCATCATTAGTGCCAGAATTAAAAGCAGCCGGAGAATGACCTGAACCTCCATATCCATCTTCGGTTCCATCACCATCCCCAATATAGAAATTACCTTGCGGGATATAGACCATCTCAATGCCGAAAACCTTGATTTCGTCAATAACGCTGGAGGCGGAAAGATTAGAATCCATGCCCCAGTCCCAGATAATTTCAATATTCGTGGTTGATAACGCGCCATTACTGGTTGCTGAACGATATAAGAAACACCCCACATAATCCGAAGGCACAGAGCCAATCAAGGCTGTGCCTGAACCAAAAGAATAAATACCTGATAATTTCACATGATACCAGTTGGAATCAGCGGTTTTCTTATACTTGGCAAAAATCCAGACCGCGTCATAGTTTTCAGAATCACTCCAAGAATTACTCCAAGAAACATCAAATTTAATATTAATGGTTTTATTCGCCTCGTTTGGCCGAACCAAAGAAACATTAGTAATGGAAAGATTGTTGGCAAAGACAATTCCCGGAAGCAATAAAGATATAGCAATAATAAACGCTCTCAAAATATTCCTCTCTAGTCAGCTGTCAGCTATCAGCCTTCAGCTATCAGCTTTCAGCTAAATACATCCCCACGATTCACTCTTATAATTATGAATATCGAAATTATCTAATTGTCTGATCTACCGGAGAATTAACTTTTCCCCTTGTCCTTAACTTAGCCTGCAGAAGCTTAGCCTGAACTTTATTTACAGCATCTTTGCCGGAATCATCTTTTACCTGCGAGAGGTATTTTTGATAACAATCTATGGCCTTCTGGTCATCTTTAAGATATTCGTCATAGATAATCCCCAGGTTGTAACAGGCGTCGGGGTTCACCGCGTTTAATTCCAAGGAACGCTCGAATTCACGCGCGGCATCAGAGAATTTCCTCTGGCCAAAGAATGCCACCCCTAAATTGTAACGCGCAAGGGCTGCCTCGCGCAGGATAGCCTCTTTTTCCGCTAAAAAGCGGGAAAGCTGAAGAGACGCAATTTCCAATTCTTTGTTTTTTTTCTGAAGCTTTTCAATAAGCTGTTTGTTTTGCTGTTCCAAGAAATTAGCTTCAAGCTTAGTAGTTAATTGCTGATTCTCGAGCTTTAGTTTATCAAGCCAAGATTGAGTCGCCTTTAAATCTACCTTTAAATTGTGATTCTCTTCTTCCAAGAAAGAAGCTTTTTTCTGAGCGGCTTGCGCCTGCGAAACAACCGCGTCCAGGCCATCAATACGGCTGTTAAGTTTTTTACTCTCATCGCGCATGGCGGAATTCAGCGAAGTAATGGTGCGGCTGTAATCTTCAAGCTCTTTAAGTTTCTTCTTTAGGTCCTGGTTCTCACCCGACAAGCGCAGGTTATCGGACAAGGCGTTCTGCAGGCTTCTTTCAATGCTTTGCTGTAAGTTCGCAGATTTATCCTGCGCAAAAATCAACCCAAGCGGGGCAATGAACATAAAGCTTAAAATGAGTAAATATTTTTTCATTTATTCCCCCTTCATCCCCATAATTTTCTCATCCTGATAAGTGCTAAGTTCGGTATCTCCGGTAACAATATGTGGAGTCAAAAAAATCACAATTTCAGAATTAGTGATAGTGTCGGATTCGTTTCTAAAAAGCCCCCCAACCAAAGGTATGCTCATCAAGCCGGGGATTCCGGAACGGGTAGCAAGCTTGTCATTCTTAACCAAGCCTCCGATAATTATAGTGTTTCCGTCTTTAGCCAAAACCGTGGTTTCAACTAATGTAGTATTCACAATCGGGATTTTGGCTTGTTTAGGGGTGAGGTAATCTTCAATTTTACTTGAAATTTCAGGCTTAAGCTTAATAGAAATTACTCCATCATCATTAATGGTGGGGGTAACTAAAAGCTGAATGCCGATATTAATCCAGTTGACGGTTTCAGTGGTAGTGGCGGTGTCTCCAGTGCCCAAGGTAGTTGTAGTAACATAGGGCCGGGTATCTCCAATGTGGATCTTTGCCTCTTCATTATTAACTACCATAATCCGCGGATTGGCTAAAAGCTTGGTGCTGCTGACCTGCTTTAAAGCGTTTAACTCAAAAGCAATATTATCAAAATTAATATTTCCCACAGCAATCTTTCCTAAAGTAGTGGCCATGGCAGTAGAAGCGCTGGGGAAACTACTGGCAAAATCAAGCGAGCGCAAGGTTTCGTGCTTGCTATTCTTGAAAGCCACTTCCCAATTAATGCCCATGTCATATTGGGGCTTTAGAGTAACTTGCAATATGCGCATTTCAAGTAAAACCGCCTTAGTTTTAGTGTCTAATGCTTTAATGACATCTTCTATCTCTTTCATGCGCTCCGGCAGCGCAGTAACGATTACCTGATTAGAGCGCTCATCAAAACCAATGTTGCCCACAGCCTTGGCATCAAGTTTAACCTTAAGCTGTTCGGCTAAAACTTGCGCCTTAGCGTATTTAAGGGTAATGACCTTGGTTTCGGTTTTGTATTCCATTTGGGCGATGGCCTTTTGCATTTCAGCTAACTTCTCTTCCGTATCAATCATGACTACGGTGCCGGTATCTTCATCAATGACAATCTTACCCACAGCGCTTCTTATATTTTGAAGCGCGGTTAAAACATAACTTGGCCGGGCGTATTTCAAATAGACAATCTTAACCCGGGTATTATCGCTAAACTTCTTGCCATACATAGCCAGGTATTCATCTCCGGACATAACATAAATGATCCCGTGTTTTTTAATATAGGCCAGATCATTGGCAATAAGGATAATATCCAAGGCATCGGCAATAGCCACATTAGTCAAAAGAAGCGTGACTCTTCCTTCAATAAGCTTACTGTTAACGATATTAAAGCTGCCCTTTATGGCCAAGAATTTAAGCACGTCTACGATATTCATATCCCTTAAATCCAAGGAAATTTTTTTCTGCAGCCTTTCCTGAAGCTGTGCGCTTTCTGCATCCGGCTGCTGGGCAGGTTGGGCGGCAGGCGCAACGACAGGATCAAGGGGCTGTTCAGAGGCTTTTTCAACGGCAGGCGAATCAGCGGCCTGCTGAGCAGAGGCTAAGCAAAAAACAAGCATGCAGAAAGGCAAAAATATCCAAAATTTTAAAGTATGAAATTTTATCATCGCAGTTCTATTTTTCTGCCTTGGAAATCAAGGATAACTTTATCATTTTGGATCTGCGCGACAGTCGTATTATGGACATTGTCATTAGCGCGCAGAAAATAGGTGACTTTATTGGTCAAATCTTCAATCATGGCGTAACTGTCAACCGGATTCTCCCCGATAGAAACGCCAACAAGCTTTAAGGTCTTATTGATCTCCATCTCCTTAATTGAAGCCGCATCAGAATTAGCTTCCATCTTTTGCTCTTTTGCCAAAGGCTTGAATAAATCCCTGCCTCTTATGCGCGAAATAACTTCCTTAAGATATTCCTCAGTAAAAGTAACGGGGTTGCCCATATTGGCCATTTCCCGGGCCAAAAGCTTACGCTGTTCATCAAAAGGAACAATAATTTTATTATTCGCACTTGATTTATAACCCCAAAGATAAAAACATCCGTAAAAAACCACTCCCATAGCCACAGCAATAAGCACTCTATTAACCGTCTGCGGCTCTAAAAGCGAAGATGTCGCCACAGAGAAACCATCCTGAACTTTGCCAAACAAAGATGGCAAATCTTTTATACCGGAGAAAATAGACGGCGATTGAGAACGCGGGATCTGTTTTACCGCCGCAGAGCGAATTGTAGGCGAAACCGGCGCAGGCCTTACAGAAGAAACCGCAGCCGGCGCGGGAGATTGCGGGGACGCCGGATTAACAGGGGATACTTGCGCTGAAGACGTTGGCGCAGCAGAAGCAGCGGCTGGCGCAACGGAAGCATCCGGTTTCTTTTCGCCCTCAATTATGGAAAGCAGTTTTTTCTCCGGGGTCAACCCGCTCTTATCAGCCATGTCTTATTTTAAGAATTATTGGCCCAGCCATGTTTTACTTCTGTAGAAATAATTTCACGCACCATTAAACGATCCACGGATAATTTATTATTCAGGATAAGCGCCTTGAGCGCCTTATGTGAAATCATCATCGTTTTTCTTAAGTAACCACGGGAGTAGTCATAGATCTCGGCAATTGCCTCATCAAGAAAAAGCGGGGTATTTGCCGTGTAACCGGCTTGGCGGATACGAAAATTGATCATCTCCCTTACTTCTTCAAAGGCCAACGGATTCAAGGTGTATTTGAAACTTACCCGGTCAAGAAAATTAGGCATATTGGCAATCTTTGAATAAAACTCAAGCTGGCCCAATAAAACAAGCTGCAACAATTTATATTCGTTGGTTTCGTAATTTAAAAGCACCCTTAAAGTCTCAAGAGAAGATTCGCTTAACTTCTGCGCTTCATCAATGACCAAAACTATAGTCATATTTTCGTTGACCCCTTTTTGGAAGAGGAATTTTTCAAGAGAATCCCTGAGCTCTAAAACAGTCTCGGAATTAGATATCGGAATCTCAAAATTCTTAGCCAACCAAGTCAAAAAGAAAAACTCATTCTCCACAGAAGGATCAAGCATAATGCTAAAGATAACATCATTCCTCTGCTTTAACTCACGGATAAGCTTACGCGAAAGAGTAGTCTTGCCTGTCCCGACATCGCCTAATATCACAGACAATCCCCTTTTGAGACGAAGCTCAATAATGGTGTTGGTAAGCGCGGTTTCGTGCTCTTTGGAAAGATAGAAAAATTCCGGGTCGGGGCTGGTGGAAAAGGGTTCTCTTTCTAATCCTAAGACTTTAAAATAGCTCATATTTTTCTAAAACCCCATAAAAATAAAAAACGCCTGCTGCTTTCTTTTAAAAAGCAAACGGGCGTATTTAATGACAATATATTATAATGATAATATTTTACAGGGCGCATGGGCTTTATGATAATATTTTTAATTATAAACCAACGCCCTTTGGCAGGGAGAAAAAACTAAACTTTTCCCCACAACAAAGGCATCAACTGGACGACATATCTATTGTTATAAATCTTTGCGAATATAATATTTATATTAAATCATACTATATAGAAAAATGCTCAATTTGTCAAGCAAAAATGATGTAGATTCAAAGGGTTAAGATAAAAACTACGCTATAAGAACACCCTACAATAAAAACGCGCTAACCAGCCAAAAACCGTGTTTCTCTCTCAGTAAGAATAAGTAAGATTAGGTAAGTCGGCAGGAAAAAGTATTGACTACTAGATAAGAATATGGTAGTGTAAAAAATAACAAGGAGCTAAAAATGGAGAAACAAATGGCTTTTACCATGATGCTAACAAGAGGAGTTATAACCGCTCAAGAAAAAAATACCGCAATGGAAGCTGCCAAACTAATGGATGAAAACAATATCGGGGCTGTGGCGATATTAAAGGATGAAAAACTCGTCGGTATCGTAAGCGAAAGAGATATTGTGCGAAGAGTTGTGGCGACTGGAAAAGACCCTCAAAAAACTATTGTAGCAGAATTCATGACCAAAAATGTTACTACGGCTAATTTTGAAGACGGCCTTGATAATATCTATAAAATGCTTTGCACGGTAAAATTCAGGCATCTACCGATCATGCAGAACGGAAAACTGGTTGGGATTGCCTCACAGAGAGACCTGCTTTACGGGTTAAAACCTAAAGACATTAAATAAAACGAAGTTGCCCAAAAAAGACAAAAAAGAAGAACCGGATAGCTACAAAACTATCCCCTGCCCCAAATGCAAGCTTAATGCCGAAGCAGAAAGCTGCCCTGTCTGCAAAGGAAAGTGCGTATTAACGCTTAAGAAAATCAAGAAACCGCCCAAGGATGCGCTCTACGCAAGGCTATCGCAATACTTCTCTAATTGAAAATAATTAGGGCGCATCTTTTCTGGATGCGCCCTAATTAATAGAAATCTTCGCGTTATTTCTTCTTTAACTTCTCCACAAAATCGTTCATTGCTTTTGCCGCCATATCACGGCAGCCTAAACCAAAGGCCAAGGCGCAACCTAATCCTGCGGAAGCCAGAATAATCATAATAGTATTTTCCAGCATCTTAACTGCAATATTTAACTGCTCCAAGGCGATTATCACCGAAAAAACAATTACAACAATTTCAACAATTTTAGTAAGGAAAATACCCTGCGACAACCCGGCATTGCTGGAAGCTGTCTGCACGATATTGCTTAAAAGTTTGGCCACAAAAAGCCCTAAAATCAAAATAAAAACCGCAGCTACAATATTGGGGATATAAAGAATAACTTTTTGCAAAAGATCAGCGGCAACAGTCAACCCAATAGCATTTACTGCAACAACGAAAGTCACTAAAAGAATAATCCAATAGCAGGCAACGCCGATTAGCTCTGAAAGTGAATACTTTATCCCGCCTTTTTCTAACAAGCTGTCCAGCTCAATACGGTCAGAAAGCTCGTCAAGCTTGACCATTCGCAAAATCTTGGTGGCTATTCCCTTAACAATGTTTGCGACAATCCAACCCAAGATAAGGATCAAAACCACCAACAATAAGCTAACGATGAATTGGCCGATCTGACCAAGCACAGCCTTACCGGGATCCAACAAAACCCATTGCCATGTACTCATCTTTCATCCTCCTTTTGTTCTTGCGCATCTTTTCTTTAACTTTATCACTATCAGCCAGTTATGTCAAGGAAAAATCATCTGACCGTCATAAGCAGAAACCACATCAAGCTTTAACTGCCGGCTTAACTTTCTGGCTAATTTCGCAGGGCCCGCCTTTAACATGCCCATCCCAAAGTGAGTAAGAATGGTTTTCTTAGCAGATAAAACAGAAATAAGTTTCTTGGCATCTTCTAAACTCAAGTGCTGGACATCCCGGGGCTTTAAAAAAACAACCGGAAGGATAAGGATATCAGTCTTAAAGAATTTTTCTAAACCCGGAAAATATTTTGTGTCAGAAACCAGCCCCACTGAAGATTTCCCTAAAGAAAATTTAATTCCATACGTCTCTACCGGATGGATATGCGCCATGGAAGTTTTAAACATAAACTGCCCCACCCTGTAATTTGTATACGGCTTCAAGATCTTTATTTCTTTGGGAAATTTAAGGGCATATTTTAAGATGACGCTATCCTTTGATATGGCATCCTGCGTGAAGAAAATTATGCCTTTCTTATTAAAACCTCCGTCGGTCATCGCCTCAATCATAACATTAATATCATTAGAGTGATCCAGGTGCCGATGGGTCAATATGATCGCGTCTAATTCCTGAGGATTAAGCTTTTCCTGATGAGCGCGCACTAAGCTACCCGGCCCGGGATCAACAAGAATATTTTTCCCTTTAGCGCTTATCCAAATCCCCCCAGAAGCGCGTAATTGCTTAATCATCACAAAGCGCGCTCCGGAAGTGCCTAAAAATTTAATAAACTCTATTTCTTTTTTTCGCACCATAGGTTTAATAATTCCTTATTTATCTGACACTGCTGGGCGTGGGTTAATTTATCGCTTAACGAAGCACCATCGCGCTTTTGCCTAAAGGCTTTTGCAGCTGGTTTTAGGAATTCTTCTATCCGCTGATACCTTGCTTTAAATAATCTGGCGCTTGCCTGCACTTGTTTATCGTCGGAAACAACAATTATATTCTTGGTATTTTCAGCTTCTTCAAGCATATTTCTTATTTTATCATCAGCGCTTATATCAGATGAAAATACAAATATCACGCCAGAATAAAGATCACGGCTCATTTGAGAAGGCGCAAAACCATCCCAGACAACTGTCACAGAGTTACTGCTTTTTCCGCAAAGATTATAATGCCTTATAAGAACTGCTAATGCCCGATGCACCGAAATCTTTCCATCAGGAGCAGGAAAATCCGGATTATGCACTAAATTATAGCCGTCAATTATAAAACGCAGAGACATTGCCAGAAATGGTTAATTGGGGCTTTTCTTAATGGTGAATATATAGAAAATCCCGGCGAGAATGCCGTATACCAGAATAAAAGAAAAGGAAAGAATGGACATGCTAAAGGCCACATCCTTAATAACCCCGACTTTAGCAAAGAAGAATACCGTAGAGGCATCACGAAGACCTAAGCCGCCTATGGATATGGGAAGCATTGTAATCGCCCCTATTACAGGAATAAATATAAAGAAATATAATATGTTTATTTTCACGCCCAGGGACAAAGCCACGAAATAAAAACTCAAAGGCGCTAAACTCTGCACCAAAAGGGAAAGAAAAAGATTATTAAGTATTAATTTTTTACGGCCCTTAAAAAGATAAAGCTCTTTATGCAAAGAGGTGATCCCTTCTCTGATCTTCCCGGAGCGCGGAGACTTAAGAAAATTATTAACTCTTGAATAAATAAAACTGTTGAATAAAACAAGAAGAATTAACACGAGAATAACAGTTACAGAAATAATAGGAATAATAATTGCCGGGTCACGAATAAACTTAAAACCGTAAACAAACGCCAAAAGGGCCAAAATAACCAGGCCCACATACCCGCTTAAGCGGTCAAGAAAGACAGTAGCAACGATATCTTTGGCTTTTTTGGTGTGATTAACCAGATCTAAGGTGCGCACAAAATCTCCGCCAATAGCAGAAGGCAGAAATAAGTTAAAGAAAATGCCTCCAGAGAATGAGGTCAAGATGCGCTTTGCCGGAATAAAAATGCCCACAGCCTCTAAAAGCATTTTCCAGCGCAAGAAACAAAAAAAATAGGTGAAAAAATAGATTAAAAAGGCCAAAAATAAAAGCGGCTTATCCACATTCTTAATAACCGCCAGAGTTGCCTTTTCATCTACCTGACGAAAAACTAAAAAAAGAAACCCCGCGCTCAAGAGGACCCTTAGCAGTATAATAAAAATGCGTTTTAGGATAATCATAAAACCAAGCTCTCCCCTGTCAACTTTTGATATGCCTCAAGGTATTTTTGGCTTGTCTTACGGATAATATCATCCGGTAATTCCGGAGCGGGAGGGGTCTTATCCCAAACAAAAGTTTCTAGATAATCCCGAACAAACTGTTTATCAAAACTTGGCTGTGAACGGCCCGGGCAATAACCCTCTAAAGGCCAAAAACGCGACGAATCAGGCGTCAAGACCTCGTCGATAAGAATAATCTTGCCGTCTAAAACGCCAAATTCAAATTTTGTATCTGCGATAATTATCCCGCGCGATAAAGCGTAGAGGCTGGCCTTTTTATATATAGCGATACTTAAATCTTTTAATTTATCCGCGGTATCTTTGCCTAATAGATCTTGTATATACTCCTGGTTAACATTAAGGTCATGCCCCTCTTCTGCCTTTGTAGAAGGAGTAAAAATAATTTCCGGCAACTTATCCGATTCTTTAAGGCCGCAAGCAAGCCTAATGCCGCAAACAGACTGACTTTTTTGATATTCTTTCCATCCTGAACCGGAAAGATAGCCGCGCACAATGCACTCCACCGGAAAACTTTTGGTTTTTTTGACCAACATTGAACGGCCCTCAAGGATGGATTGGTATTTCTGTAAATTTTCAGGATAATCTTTAACTGAAGCGCTGATAAAGTGGCTTGGTGTGGTATCTTTTAAGAAATCAAACCAAAAATAAGAAATCAAGGTAAGCACTTTTCCCTTTAATGGTATGCCACGGCCCAAAACAACATCAAAACAGGATATCCTGTCAGTAGAAACAATAAGAAGATTATCGCCTAAGTCATAGACATCGCGCACTTTTCCCCGACGAAAAAGCTTCAAATCCGGAAATTCAGTCTTCAGCAGAACTTTTTTGTCCATTTTCTTAAATTTTAATAACAAAATTCCATTGAAATAACCAAACATCAAATTCCAAACACCAAATAAATCCCAATCATCAATAATCAATTAACCAAACAGATTTGGTTATTAAATATGGGTGTTTGGTTATTATTTGGTTATTTGATAATTGATTATTGAAAAATTGGTCATCGGTTATTTGTATATTTTACTTTAATCTGTTCACCAAATTCTCATACTCCTGCCAAAGCTCAATTGGCAGGCGTTTCTTAAATTGCTGATAAAATTCTTTTATGCCTTTGGCCTCCTGCTGCCATTGGCTATTATCCACAGCAAAAAGGCTTTCCATAGCGGCAGATGGCAAATGCAAATCTGTCATATCAATATCCGTGGGCTTGGGAACATAACCAATCGGAGTACGGTTGGCATCAACTTTATTATTGCAGCGGTCAAGAATCCATTCCAAAATCCTTAAATTCTCCCTATATCCGGGCCAAATGAATTTGCCTTTTTCATCAGTACGAAACCAATTCACATGAAAAATCTTTGGGGGTTTTGCCATGCGCTTGCCCATATCCAGCCAATGCCGGAAATAATCGCCCATATTATAACCGCAGAATGGCAACATCGCCATGGGATCGCGGCGCACTTCACCCAACTTGCCAACCTGCGCAGCAGTACGCTCAGAAGCCATGGTCGAGCCCACAAAAACACCATGCTGCCAGTTAAAAGACTCATAGACTAACGGCGCCAAAAGCGCGCGCCTTCCGCCAAAGATAATAGCGGAAATCGGAACGCCATGATGCTGGTCTAAACGAAAAGATGCCGTCGGGCAGTTTACAATAGGGGTAGTAAAACGGCTGTTAGGATGCGCGCCTAAGACAGGCTTGCCTTGAGCGTCTTTTGCCGAAGGCTTCCAGGGTTTCCCTTGCCAATCAATGCCTTCTTCAGGAACATCGCCATCAGCGCCTTCCCACCAAACTGTATTATCTTTTTTAAGCAAAACATTGGTATAAATGGTATTTTTCTTGATCGTCTCCACCATATTCGGATTGGTGTGCGAATTTGTCCCGGGAGCCACTCCAAAAAAGCCAGTTTCCGGATTAATCGCCCACAAAGCCTTATCGGAATCAACGCGCATCCAGGAAATATCATCACCCACGGTCCAGATACGATAACCTTTTTTCTTCAGGCCCTCCGGAGGAAGAAGCATAGCTAGATTAGTTTTTCCGCAGGCGCTTGGGAAAGCAGCGGCAATATATTCAATGTGGCCATTGGGTTCCTCTATCCCCATAATCAACATATGTTCAGCAAACCAATGTTCTTTTCTGGCGATGTGGCTTGCAATACGAAGAGATAAACATTTTTTTCCCAACAAAACATTGCCGCCGTAACCAGAACCTACGCTCCAAATAGTGTTGTCCTCGGGAAAATGCAATATCAACCTGCGCTCAATATTCAAATCTGCTTTAGAGTGCAGGCATTTTGTAAATTCATCTTCTCTTTCAAGCTGGCGCAAAACAGATTCTCCGACGCGAGTCATAATAGACATATTCAATACCACATAACGGGAATCTGTAAGCTCTACTCCGATCTTGCTAAATTCTGAACCCACGGGGCCCATAGAAAAAGGAATAACATACATGGGCCGGCCCTTCATCGCGGCTTTGAAGATTGCCCTGGCCTTACGATAAGCAGCAGATGGAGACATCCAATTATTATTGGGGCCGGAATCTTCCTTCTTGCTGGTGCAAATATAAGTTAGGTGTTCGGTGCGGGCCACATCATTAACAGCGGTGCGATGCAAAAAACACCCGGGAAGCTTGTCCTGATTAAGCGGCATAAGCTCACCGGTTGTAACTGCTTCATCCTCAAGCTTTTTTCTTTGGGCGCCTGTTCCGTCTATCCAGATGATTTCATCTGGGCAACAAAGCTTGGCCATTTGATTAACCCAATCCATCAATTTCTTATTTGTCGTCGCGTTTTTCATTGATAACCCTCTTTTTAATGATTTAAAAGATACTTATGCGCTGAATCACAAGCTACTGCCGCGTCTCCGCAGGCATTTATGACCTGGTAAAGCGTTTTCGCCCTGCAGTCTCCACAGGCGAAAATACCCTCCATGGAAGTAACCATATTTTCAGATGTAATTATAAAACCGGCCTGATTTAACTTTACAATATCCTTGAATCTATCTGTATTGGGTTTTATCCCCACAAAAACAAAGACCCCATCACAGGAAAATTCAGAAACAAGCCCATTCTTAACATTTTTAACTTTTATCCCCTGGACTTTATTCTGCCCGGATATTTCCTCTAAAACAGAATCAAGAATGAAGCTTATCTTAGGATTAGCTTTGGCCTTTTCTATAAGTACCCCCGCAGCGCGCAACTTATCGCGGCGGTGCACTAACTTAACAGAACGGGCATAAGATGTCAAGAAAATCGCGTCCTCTAATGCCCTATCCCCTCCTCCAACTACAATAACATCCTTGCCGCGGAAAAGAGGGCCATCACAAGTACCGCAATAAGAAACCCCTCTTCCGATAAACTTATCTTCACCCGGCACGCCTAATTTCTTAGGTGAAGCTCCACTGGCAATAATAATGGATCTGGCCTGAAGATTTTTATTTTCTATCTTAACTTCAAACCCCTGGTTGCCGCGGGCTATTATTTCTAAGGCCTCCTGATCTATAATGGGCACGGATAGATCATCAACCTGCTTTTTCATCCGGGCGATTAGTTCTTGTGTTTCAACAGGCCCGGGAACTCCGGGAAAATTCTCAATAGCAGAAGACAAAACAATCTGCCCTCCGAGAGACATTTTCTCCAACAAAACTGCATCCAAACGGAATCTTCCAGCGTAAAGCGCCGCGGTTAAACCGGCAGGACCGGCGCCGATAATAATTAGGTCATACATAAAACCTCTATTTGAGTAAAAACTTCAAGGGGTGAGCAATGAGGATGAGTAATGGGTTTGGAATGGGGATTGGGATGTGAGTAAAATATTTATAAATTTTCCCATAAACTCATCCTCACCCCAAACTCATAGCTGACACCACACGGCTCACCCTAAAAATGGAAATATCAATTTTTATACTACCCTAAGCCCTTTGAGTTTCTTCTGAATCTCTTCTTTATCTTCGGCGTAATCCACAATAAGTTTTCCTTCGAGATGGTCTATCTCATGTTGAAACACGCAGGCTAAAAGATCTTCGGCGTGCAAAACTATCGAGCGGCCTTGCTCATCTTGCGCCTCTAAGGTAATCTTTTGAGCTCTGGTAACTTTTATGCTTATCCCGGGGACGCTCAAACAACCTTCATCTATTACTTGAGCGCCTTCTCTGACGATAATCTTAGGATTGATTAATTTATATAAGCCGCATCCGGCGTCCACAACAATCAATGCCTCTTCAATTCCTACTTGAGAAGAAGCTAAGCCAATACCGGAAGATTCATACATTATCCGGGACATTTGAACTAAAAGCTTCTTATGGTAATCAGTTATGGCCTTTACCGGCTTTGCCTTAGACCTTAAACACTGATCGCCATAAACTCTAATCTTTAATTTTGTTTCTTTCATTTAATTTTATGATTTTTGCTGCTAATCTTTGCGCCTGGCTTTCTTCTACTAAAGCATAAGAAAGTATGATCAATTCATCCCCCACGCAGCCTGAACGCGCGGCAGGCCCATTTAAGCAAATAACCCCGGAACCAGGCTTTCCTTTAATCGCGTATGTTTCAATACGGTTTCCAGTATTTACATTTAACACTTCTACTTTCTCTGCGGGCAAAATATCCGCTTTCTTCATCAATAAATAATCAATGGTAATACTGCCCTTGTAATAAAGATTGGCCTGAGTAACTCTTGCCCCGTGGATCTTGGATTTAAGCATTGTGCGAAACATCTTAATTATCTCTCCTGTTGGGCGTTTATTAATTTGTAGGTTTGCAAAGCAATCATCAACTCTTCGTCCGTAGGAATAACTAAAACCTTGGGCCTGTTTTTAAAAGAATCAAACACCCCCCTACAAGCGCGCAATCTAATGTCCTTTTGGTTTTGCCCGATCCCGGCGGTAAAAACAACCGCATCACAACCGCCCATAACCGCTGTGTATGAGCCAATGTATTTTTTGATCTTATAAATAAAAACATCTATCGCCAGTTTTGACCGCCTGTGATTTCTAGAAGCTTTTTTTTCAAGAAGCCTCATGTCGTTACTTACTCCGGAAATACCCAGAAGGCCGCTTTTCTTATTCAACAACTCTTCCGTGGCAGAAATATCAAGTTTTTGCTTACGCATGATATATGTTACAAGCGCCGGGTCAATATCGCCGCAGCGGGTGCCCATCAAAAGCCCCTCAAGAGGGGTAAAACCCATGCTGGTATCAACAGATTTGCCCTTATCTACTGCGGTGATACTGCAACCATTTCCTAAATGACAAGTAATGATCTTTAATTTATTTAAAGGCCTCTTTAAAATGCGCGCGGCAGACCCGGCAACATACTCGTGGCTTGTGCCGTGAAACCCATATTTACGCACTGCGTATCTTTTGTAAAAAGAATACGGCAGGCCGTAGGTATACGCCTGTTCCGGCAAGCTCTGATGAAAAGCTGTGTCAAAAACAGCGACCTGTTTTACCCCGGGCAGAAGCTTTTTACAAGCGATAATGCCGGTTAGATTAGCAGGATTGTGTAAAGGAGCTAACGCGCAAAATTTTCTAATCTTACGGATAACCTGGCTATCAATTAAAACCGGCTGACGAAAAGCTTCTCCTCCATGGACCACGCGGTGGCCTACAGCATCAATGGTATCCACTTTTGAAAGTATTGCTTCCAATCCGGTATAATGATCCGGAACATCCGAGCCTTTTTCTCCAATATGTTCAATCACGCCTTTGGCCAATAGGCCATTTTTAGGCGGCAGCATAAAAAAGAGCTTGTATTTTATTGAAGAACTTCCGCTATTAATAACTAAAATTTTCATTATTGAGCACGAATAGAGGTTACTGCCACACAATCAATGACATCATCAACCGAACATCCGCGGGATAAATCACTGCAGGGCTTATTCAGCCCCATCATCAGCGGGCCGATAGCCCTTGCCTTAGCCAATCTTTGGGTCAATTTATAGGAAATATTGCCTGATTCCAAATCCGGAAATATTAGAATATTCGCCTTGCCGCCTACGGGGCTGTCGGGAAATTTAATTTGAGCTACCTCCGGGACAATCGCGGCATCAACCTGAAATTCTCCGTCGGCAATCAAATCAGGGGCCATTTCTTTGAGGATCTTTAAGCCCTCTTTGGTCTTATCAATTACTTTACCTTGCGCAGAACCCCTTGTGGAATAACTTAAAAAAGCCACCCTTGGAGTAGCCCCTAAAACTTTTTCCCCCAATTGAGCGCTTGCAAAAGAAATACAGGCTAATTGGCGAGGATTGGGTTCGGGGATAATCCCGCAATCCGCATAAATAAATGTGCCGCTGTCCCCATAAGGACAATCGGGCACCACCATAATAAAACAACTGCAGGCGATGCTAATAGTTTTATCAATACCTAAACAATGAATAGCCGCGCGGGCGGTATCGGCAGTGGTATGAGATGCCCCAGCGACAAAACCATCGGCCTTGCCGTCTCTTACCATCATCGCCCCATAAAAAAGAGAGTCATCAAAGATTTTGCGCACATCCTCAATGGCGATACCTTTGGCTTTGCGCAATTCGTAATATTCCTGTATGTATCTTTCTTTTTCCGCCGGGTTAATACGATCCTGGGTTAAAAGTATCACCTTGGCAATACCTTCTTTTTCTATAATCTTGGCCGCCTCCACCACTCTTTTGTCGTTATATTCGGGCAGAATAATAGTCTTAGGATTAGCGCTTGAGCGTTTACGAATGCGGGTGATTATGTCCATGCTACATTCCTTTCAATATAGTATCTAAATCTACGTAATCTTTGACTAATTTTATAACCGCATTTATTTTTGCTGTATCTTGAGGCCGAATCTTTACTGTCAAATCATGGATGCGCGAAGCTACATTGTAAGTATCAGTCTTAGACAATAAAACAGGTATCTTGGCACGGGATAAAGCGTACATCACCGGATCATCCGGGATATCTTCACCGGAGATGATTATACCGGAAATCTTAAGCCTGCCCCTGTCATTCTCGCGGAAACAATTAAGCGCAGCGGTAATCATATCTTCCCTGTCTCCGGGGGTAATAAGCAGGCTGTCGTCGGTAATATATTTCAGGGCGTCTTTGGGCTGCATTGCCCCAACGATAATATTATTAGCAGGACTTTCGCAGAATTCCTTGCCGTAAAGAAGCTCAAACTCTGTTTCTTCTATGATCTGCTTTATTGTCGGGCGAGCCAGCAACGGGTCATAAGGCAAAACCCCTAAAACATTTATCCCCTGACGGACTAACCCCTTCCTGACCAAGCGGTTTATTTTATCAAACTTAGCCGGCAAAACTTTATTTACCACAACCCCTAAAATCTTAACCCCGATTTTGTCAAACAGCGCTTTATTTAAAACAATTTCATCAATCGGCCGGCCGACGCCTCCGGAAGAAATAATAATTACCTTCGCCCCTAAGAGTTTTGCCACATGCGCGTTAGAATGGTCAAAAACCGACCCTACTCCGGCGTGGCCGGTGCCCTCAATGACCACTAAATCCTGGTCTTTGGAAACTCTGCCGAAAGCTGACTGAATCTGCCCGGTGATGGAATTTTTATCCGGATTGGCAATATAGCGCTCGGTAAAACCTTTTTCAACCGCAATCGGGCTCATATCTTTAAGAGTGCACTTTATGCCGCAGACATCTTCAATAAGAAGCGAATCCTCGTCTATCTTTTGGCCTTCTTCCTCAAGGTAACGCTGGCCGATAGGCTTAATAAACCCGACTTTCTTAAATCTGCCCTGAAGATTACGGATAAGCCCTAAACAACAGGTGGTCTTCCCGTCATTTTGGCTTGTGGCGGCGATAAAAATCTTTTTCATCAAAGATTCGCTTCTATCTTTTTCTTAAGCTCTTGCTTACTTAAAGCACCGACTACCTGTTCAATGGCTTTGCCGTTCTTAAAAAAGATAATCGTAGGTATGGACATAACCCCCATCTGCCCGGCAACGCGCTGGTCTTCATCAATATTGATCTTGCCGATCTTCATCTTCTCTTTGTATTCAGCAGCCAGCTCATCAACAATAGGAGCAATCATTTTACAGGGGCCGCACCATGGGGCCCAAAAATCAACCATTACCGGCAAGCTAGAGCTTAAAACCTCATCTTTGAAACTTGTATCAGTAAAATGCAATACAGACATTTTCCTTTTCCTTTTCTTGGTTGCGTAAGGTTTTTAGATTATCACAAATCAAACTTCCTATCAAGAAATTTCAGAATTTGAACATCAACTCTGTCCTTAAAAATAGCGCGTCATCTTTTTCTTTATAAAATTTCCCGGGCATAAAATATTCAGCCAGAAAATAGGCGCTGATATTATCCGTAAAGGCGTAATCAACGCGCGCTTGCGGCAAATGGCCGCGCTGTTTAGATTCTCCAGAGCAAAAACTCGAAGCGGCAACCTGCTGGGGCGCCCGCAGGAAATTATAAAACACGGATAATTTCATTTTTTTCATCGGCTTGGCAATTAATCCTGCACGATGAAGCTCTAAATTTGTCCAGTAGGCATTAATGCCTGTTTCTGTTTTGTATGTCATATAGAACAATTCCGACATCCATGGAAAACGGGAAAACAAAGGATCCCAAGCCTCCAGCTTAGAAGAACCTGTCTTATCACCAGACAAATAGGCAAAACCTATAGTTGCCTGCGGCGACCAAGCCATTTTAATATCTCTGTCAAGAAAAACATAGCCTCCTGTTGCCTGGCGGTCATTGGCCCCGTATGTGCCAAACTGCTGGGCTAATTGCGCGCGCAGGGTAAAAGGGGAAAAATTATATTTGGCATAAGCGCCAATGGTATTTATTCCGCCCTTCTGCGACTGAAAACCAACTCCACTGTCGGCAGCTTCTCTTTTATACACATAATAAGATTCTAAGAGAACGTCCTTGATGGCCTTGGTGCGATAATAAATAGCCCCTGCAGTTTCATCGGTAGTATTTAAATTCTGAGGAGCTTTGTCTTCATTGATTACAGGAAGATAAATATCATCGCGCGGGTCATTAATATAAATAAAATCAAGCGAACTTTTATCGTCTAATCTCCATGTGGCTTTAGCGGCGTTAAAATAAAATGTCCTTGAGCCATCTTGAGGAGTGCCATCAGCAAAAATAAAGTTTTCGCCATAGCCAGTTAAATCCTGGCGGCCAATGGTTAAATCTACGGGAAGCTTAGCAACATTTTTCATCCCAAAATAAAGATTATCAAAAATAAATTCGTTTATATCAAAATGAAATGACTTATCTGATTTGCCGCTTGATTTAGCGCTTGATGGAGCATAATAGACATAGGGCTTAAACTCATTGGTGATCTTGGCATACAAAAGCATATCCTTGCTAAAGTCCGCCTGCCCCCAAAGAGACTCTTTTACCCGGAAAAAATTGCGGTTATCCAAGGCGTCGCCATTCATATCAAAAATGTTTTTCCAATACTCGTGCCTTAATCTTAAGGCCCAGCCCCACTTACCTTTAACTTCGGCAAAAGAAGCCTGAGAACAGATAAAAACTAACGCTAAAAACACAAAAATGCTTTTCCTTAAACGCATACCTCCTCCTTTTGTTATAGAACTTATTATAGAGGAAAAAAAACTCATGGCAAGGGGAAAATAAGCTGTCAGTCATCAGCTGTCAGTCATCAGCTGTCAGCTAAGAACAAAAATAATAAAAGATATATTAACAGAAACAAATTTTTGTTGATTAATTATATATTAAGCTATATAATTAATAGTGCTATGCAAAAAATTAAAGTATTAATAATTAGCTTATTCCTTATAATATTCGCTATATGCCCAGCCTACGCGCAAGAAAATAACTTTGCGCGCCCGGTAATTATTATGGGCGACAGTCAAGTTAACCATGAAATACACCAGAAAATAGTTGATCAAATTATCAGAGAAAACCCTGTGGCAGTTTTTCAGCTGGGGGACCAGGTCAATGATGGAAACGATCCAGAGGAATGGAAAATATTTAATCGGATTACCGCGGGTTTGCGCAAAATTGCCCGCTATTACCCGCTTTTAGGCAATCACGACAAGAATTCGCAACTTTATTACGATAACTTTGAATTGCCGAATAACGAGCGCTGGTATAGCGTAAAAGAAAATCGTATCCGTTTTATTATTTTAGACAGTAACGCAAAGCTTGCAAAAGATTCTGAGCAATACAAATGGCTGGTAAAGAAGCTAGTTTCCCCCTCTTTAGATACCGACTTTACCCTGCTTCTATTCCATCATGCCCTTTTCACCACCTCCATCAGCCACCGCGCTGATGAGAAGAGACTGCGCAAAATACTCATGCCTTTAATCAAAAAATACCATGTGGACGCGGTATTTAACGGGCACTGCCATAATTATGAGAGAAATTATTACGCGAATGTTTATTTTATTGTTTCAGGCGGGGCGGGTTCGCGCTTGTGGGACCAAAACAGACAATCCCCATACAGCCAGAAATTCGTCAAGCAATACCATTACATTAAATTAATCAATGCTGGGAAAAAATTGGAAGTTTTAGTAATTAATATAGACAGCAATTTGATGGACCGGTTCGCGATAAAAGCTAAAAGACGGTAATACCAGCTGTCAGCTTTCAGCCTTCAGCTCTCAGCTATCAGCAAAAAACTAAAAGCGCAAAGCGCAAAACCATAATTCAAAATTCAAAATTTTTAATTTTGCGCTATGGCTTTTAGCTTTAAGCTGTAAGCTGTAAGCTAAAACACTGTGAACTGTGAACCATATCTATCCCTCCACTGGAAACTTACTTATCAGCCCTACTGCGCGCTGCGCAATAAGCGCTGCGTCGTAAGCAGTCACTTGCTTATCCCCTGACACATCGGCAACTGTTAATTTATCGCCTAATTCATCCAGCCCCACGGCAATTCTGGCCGCAAGGGCTGCGTCATAGGCGCTAAGCGCGGAATCGCCGGAAATATCGCCTAAAATAACAGATGCAACACTGTACTGATAACACCCCGCATCGGAAACGTCTCCACGAGATACGCCCAATATATCGATACTTGCATAATCAGTAAGACTACTAAATCCTATGGCGTCCGTATTATCTGAGGCGTGTTGAAAAGAATCTTCTCCAGGATTATCTCTGGCGGTTATCCCGCCTTTAAACAAAGCGTAGAAATTAGGGTTATCCCAAGCTGCGTCATAGAAAATAGTAGTAGCGTTATAATTACCGGATCCCCGGTTAATGAGATTATGGTCTTCCCGAATGATATCTGAACTACTCCCAGACCATTGTGCGTATGATATGATATTATTGTAAACTTGTATTTGGGAGCTCTCTACAAAATCTAAACGCCCTATAACAGTATTGTTCCTGAAAATGACTCCGACTGTAGCCCCCACTCTTATAGGAGAATAATTCTCGCCGTCAGCGCTGTCAAAATCTCCGACGAATAAGTTATTTTCTATTAGAAAATCTGTGCAGTTTGCGCTCTTTCCGTCCACAGGAGACACTGAATTCCACCATACTACCTGGCCGTGTGGAAAATAGAATTTATTGCCTGAGATAACTGCTCCTTGGATACCTGTGGCACATTTATTAAATTGCACAAGATCCAAATGGGCTACAGAACGTATCTGATAATTAACATTGGAAGGAGCAGCCCCTCCGGAACTAAGTTTTATACTTTTATTAAAGCGGACCTCCGTATCGCTAACTACTTCAGCTACCAATACTTCATTATCTCCTGTATTTACGTTTATACCAGAAACAACGTAGACCTCCTGTAAATTTGGAGCGAGTAGGTTATCTCCCAAAGTCTTCCATTTAGCGTTAGGATTATACATTATCGTTCCGTCTTCACTCCATGTCGTTTCGGTTGGCACTTCGGCTAAAACAGGTGCATATAATTTCATGCCATAAATTTCATTATTTCTTAAAGTTAAATTATTAACACCGCCTATAACTATCCCATCACTGCCTAGATTATGTATCTTATTATTATTAATTACCAGATTATCTCCGCCTGCCAATATACCTGTATAGCAATCCGCTATTTCACATCCTGTAACGGTTAAATTATCTGAATCAGAATATATGCCTGTGGTAAACCCCTGAAATGTTGTTGCTGTGGGCATTTCGGCTAATCTGCTTTCGTTCAAACTTCCCCTTTTTATGGTACAGTTATCTATTGTTACATTATCTGATGCTTGCCAGAAGTAAAACCCCTTAGCCGATTCAATATTATGGATAGCCTCATAGCCATATCCAAATACGACAAGGCCCTTGTACTGAACATAACTCGAATGCCGTAATTGAATTACCCCTTTATCAAAAATTGCACCAGCCCTGACCGTAAGCCCTTCAAACCTCAAATAGGCATTTCGGTCTTCGGGGTAACTTTCAATGGTAATGCGCGAAAGCTCGGGAGAATGCCCAATATCAGCTTTATATATAATCCAGTCTATACCGCTGTAATTGCTTAACGAAAAAGAGCCATATTGTCCGTTTCTAAGTATAACGGTATCTCCTGCTTGTACATACGGCGTTCCGGATGTTGCATTCGGATAGGCGCGCGAGAGCGTTTTCCACGGCAACGCGCTTGTCCCCGGATTAGCGTTATCGCCAATATTTGCGTCAACATAATATTCTGCCGCCTGCGCCGCGGGACAATTCAAAAAGCACAAAGATACAAGAATAGCGAAAAGTGTAAAACGCAAAGCGTAAAACCATAATTCAAAATTCAAAGCT
>JALOQK010000010.1 GCA_025453395.1 Candidatus Omnitrophota bacterium | reverse complement strand
CTTTGTTGGTCTGATAACTTACAAAGTAACAGGTTTTCTTTGATCTGTGGAGCTTTTTTATTTATTCCCTTTGTCGCACTTTAGTTTACAATCTTCTAACAGAAATTATCACCCGCCTCAAGGGAAGTTCTTGCTATGTTTAGTATAATGCAAACCTAATCAACCCAAAGAATATTATATGGGAATATGCCGCTTAGCAATTCTGCCAAACGCCGGATGACTATTGCAAAGCTATACTTGATCCAACCTATCAATTGGAATATTTTCGCAACTGGCGCATAGCAGAGGATGCTTAGCGAATTAAACCTTGCAACCGCAATTTTTGTTACGGAAGAATTAATAATTTGTGGTATATTAAATGCAGAAAAACATAGCGGACGAGAAATGAAAAAAAGACTTACTATTGTAGGATTTAATATAATAGCGATTTCTTTAGGAGCCGGCATCGGCATAGTTTTAGCTGAGGGGTTAATTAGAATCGCTATGCCCAATTATGCATTTTACCAAAGGACATACCCCGGTAAGTTCGCAAATAAAGATTCTCGGCAGGTTAGGTATGATAAAGACTTAGGATGGGTTTTTAAGAAAAGCGCTGAGCTGGAAGGGATTAAATATTCCATTAACAAACAGGGATTCCGTGATCCTAGGGATTTTGAAGATAAGAGGACTATTAAAAAAAACAGGATCGTGATCTTAGGCGATAGTTTCGTGTTTGGCTTGTGCGTCAACGAAGAATTATCGCTGCCCTCATTAATACAGCAAAAGTTAGGTGATTCATATGAAGTTTTTAATCTTGGGATGTCAGGATATGGCATTGATCAGATGTATATAACATATAAAAAATATGCCCCTGTTATTAATCCGGATATCGTGATTCTTGCATTTATAAGTGACGACATACAGCGCGTGACAGAATCATATAGAAACATTGAGAAGTTTAATAAACCCAGTTTTGACTTAAAAAACGGCAACTTGGTAAGCCGCAACAGGAATGACCTGAACATGCTTGATTACATATCGCAAAAAAGTATACTATTAAATATGATCTATGCCAGAATCTACAGGAGGTATTTGGGACACAAAATTTGCGAGAAAATATTTCTTGAATTGATAAAAGAGACGCGCGAACACAATGAGAAATTGATAGTTGTGAAATATCCCTGTAGAGACGATATTGAAAAATCAAAAAAGTTTATTACTGAAATAATACGAAGCCGAATATTTGGTTTTGAAAATATTTTTAAAGATACCCCAGCGGTTTATATGGACTGTCCCCCTGCGATATTAAAATTATCCGAAAAAGAGTACAAAAAATTTTTTCTTAGTGACGGTCATCCTTCCGGAGAAGGCAATAAGTTGATGGCGGAATACATAACAACTAATTATCACTTCGATTTGGCGCAGTCTAAGTGAACCAAACCACCCTCCCAGAGTAATCCTGAATTACTCCGCCAAATTCTCCCCACAAACAAAAATGCCCAGTTGAACACTTATCAACTGGGCAAATTGGCTCTCTCTAAGCCCTATTCCCTCATACCGGGAATAGGGCTTGAACAAGATTGGCTCCCCTTTATCAACGAATATAGAAACGTCTTACTGGAAATACCACAAGAGTTTTTATGCCACGAATTGCTGGAATTGGCAACATAAACGAGTTATAATCTACTTGAAAAAGTGAGGAAAAGGTGGCGAAGAAAGACGAAATCAATTTATTAAAAGCGTTTATTAGCAATGCTCGAAAATCCACAGATTCTATCGTGATAGCTTTAGGCAAAGAGTCTGCCAGGGAGTTGAAACAAAAGAATATAGATTTTTCTGCTCTTAGGCCTATCAAAAATAAAGATGGATTTGAAGCCTATCTTAATATTGGTATTGAAAAACTTACTCACAACACCATCTCCCAGAAAATATTAGATGGTATTCCATATGAAGAAGCAACAAAACAAAAAGACCATTTCTACCTTAAGGGCAGCCCAGAATTAATCTTGAGAATGCCTTTAGAAGCAAATGAAGAAGAAAAAATAAGATTCCTAAGGAAGGCTAATAAATATTATAAGGATTTAGTTAAAGGGCGCAGGCTTAGCAATGGTAAAATTGAAATAATTACTCATAGGCCTAAAAAGGGCAAACGAACAAAACTTATCGAAGAATATAAAAAAAGGGAAAGCTGGATAAAAAAACGAATCAATGAATTAAGAAAGAATCCCAATCCCGCAAAAGTTAATGTAATTTTTAAACAAGTAGGCGAAGAAGCACCTACTAAATTCACTTTTTGTAAGTCATTAACAGGAAAACCGCTCTCTCCTTCCACGGTAAGAAATATCTACTACTCAAAATAATTTTTCCCACATTACCCGCAGAGTTAAACTAACTTAATTTTTATAGTAAACTCTTTATTAGAAATGCCTAATAAGGAGTTTTTTATTTTGAGCAGTTTAACTAAACAACAGCAAATCCAAGAATGGTCAAAATTATACGGAAGGCCTATCTCCGAAGAAGAATTTACAGAGATATGCACTAATATAAGTGGCTTCTTTACAACCTTAAAACAGTGGTCTGATGATGAAGAAAGGAAGTCAATTGAAAATGAACAAAGTGATAATAGACGAGGTGTGTTTCTACCCTCTCCGGCCTAACGAAAAAGGCCTCATAGGTTTTGCCAGCGTTAATTTCGATAATAAACTCTCATTAAATAGTATAGCTGTATATACCCGCCCAGATGGCAGCGATTACAGGCTTTTATTCCCTTCAAAACAACTTCCCAATGGCCGAGAAATTAATATTTTCTATCCGATAAATAAAGATACATCAGAGTTAATTAAAGAGGCGATTGTTAAAAAAATTGAAGAATTGGCTGAAAAAATGGAGAAAAAATATGAGCGGGAAGAAACATAAAGCACCCCCCTTTGTAATGATAAGAAGGGATTTGTTAAAAGATTCCGAATGGCGCAAATTATCGAGCTCGGCCAAAATTATCTACATTTATTTAAGAGCTAAATTCAATTACAAAACTTATAGTGATGTTACTTTGGCTTACTCAGAGATGAAAGATATGATGAGCTCAAGAACAATAAGCAAAACATTTAAAGAATTAATAAAGGGTGGCTGGATTGAAAGGGTTACACCCGGAGGCTTATTTGGCGGAGCTACAGTGTATAAATTCATTGGCCAATATAAAGATTTCTATTATAAAGGCTACACTATTTAGGACATAGATACTGGTATAATATATATATCTTTAAGAAGTAAACAGGTTTTTAAAAAACAAATAAGAACAAAGCTCTTTACAAACTAAAGCGATAGCTTAAAGAAAAGAGTTAAAGTTCTTTAAAAAATAAAGCGAAGCTCTTTACAAAGTAAAGTTGACTTTGCGAAAGGAGGCTTGATGAAAAGATTAACACCTGTTAAGGCCATCAGGGCAAAGTGCCTTGATTGCTCGGCCGGGCAACCTTCGGAGATTAGAAATTGCCTTATTGAAGATTGCCCTCTCTACTTCTATCGTTTTGGCAAGAATCCAAACAGAGTTGGCATAGGTAAGAAAATAGGCCTAATTTCGCAGAAATCCCATAGCTAAGGCAGGAAATTCTTCAGAAAGCAGAAAGGAAAGTAATATATGTCATTAAAAAGAAGATTAAAGAAAGTTGAGGATTCAATGAGGCAGAAAAACAGAGATTTTCCACCACTTGTCATTATTTTCAAAGACGAAGCTGATAGAAAGAGAAAACTTAAAGAATATAATGCTAAATACGGAAAAGGCATTAGGCAAACGATAATTTTCCTTCCAGAACAGAAAGATGATAATAGTAGAAACTCTATTGGATAAATTAACAGAAAATAACAATTCTAAACAAAAAGAGGCGGGATATGACGGATAAACAGAACAAATTGACTAACAGACAACTATTGAGTATCCCCCGCATTCTTTCTTCTTCCTCAGTTGAGGAAGGATGCAAGAAAGCACAGGTTAGTCGAACTACCTTCTATGCTTGGCTAAAAGATGAAGTTTTTAAAGCGGAGTTAAAGCGCCAAAGAGATGAGATGATTCAAGACGCTTTGGACAGGCTGAAATCTGCAATAACTAAGGCGACCATTGAATTAATTAAGCTAATGGATTCCTCAAGAGAAGATATAAAGCGCTTGGCCTGTAGAGACATTATTGAATATGCCTTAAAAAGCATAGAAATTAATGATATTGAGCAACGGCTAAATAAGGTTGAGCAGATAATTTTAGAAAATAAATCTTACAGATAAATCCGGAAATCCTGCTTGACATAGATGATATAAAATGCTATAAATAAACACAAGGTAATTATATGGATTTAATTAAAAAGTTGGAAGAATACAGGCTAAAGAACAGAATAACTCAAGAACGCCTTGCAGAAATGCTGGGCGTTTCTTTTTGCACGGTGAATAGATGGTTTAATAACAAAACAAAACCTTTTAAAATACAGGAATATCATATAAAAAAGCTGTTAAAGAAATAGCTCCACTATAACGGAGGCAAACAATGGATACTAATAAAAGAACCCAAGAAAAAATAGGAATTTTTTTTAGTTATATTTTCATAATTTTCTTTGCTGCCCTTATTGTGTATGGTTTATTTCAATGGTCTCAGACAACAGGGCTTAAAAGTATATCTACTTGGCTATCAAATGCTAATACTAGAATCTCTAAAAATTTTGGGGCGGTAGAATTAAACGAAATTATTAATAACCTTCGACCATTCTTATCCTTAATATGGAATATTTGCCTTATTTTTGGTTTATCACTTATTGTTATTGGATTTAATACGAGGTTATTTGAAAAACTTCGAATAGTCTGTGAAAAAAAACAATATGGTGATTTTTATAAAACTTACATAAGGGGCTTAAAAACAGTGGGACATTTATCCCTTTTATTACTACCCCTTGCAATCTGGATTTTTATGTGGATTATCGGAAATGCTTTAGACCAAATATTCTGTTCTTATAGCTATTATTCGGTATACACAAAAGAAAATTACACCTCGCATCATAACTGGATTATGGTCATACTGGGGCTTGGCTCTATTCCTTTTCTAATTGCATTATATTTTCCAATTATAAAAGGAGTTAAGAGACATTTTAAAGAAAATAAAGGAAAGAGGCTCTTGTTAGATATTATAGAAGATTTCGAAAGGGAAAATGAGAAATTAAAAGAAAGAATCAATTCTTTTGGTTTAGAAAACACAGAAAATAATGAATAAAAGACAATCGATAGTCGCTTGAACAGTAGAAATAGCCTTTTAGAAGAGTAGTAATTAGTTAATATTTGATGTCTTATATGTAAAGAAAAACTGAAAAAATTTGTTAGAAATTTCTTTGCGGGTAAAAACTAGTAACTATCATCCTTTATGAAATCTATTATTTATGCGAGAGTTTCAAGCAAGGAGCAAGAACAGGAAGGTTACTCTATCCCCGCCCAGCTAAAACTTCTTAATGATTATGCCTTAAAGAATAGCTACAAGGTAGTTAAGGAATTTGTAGATGTAGAGACGGCCAAACGAGCCGGTAGAGAAAACTTTAACTTGATGATTGAATACTTAAAAAAGAATACTGAAATCAAAGCGATACTTTGCGAAAAAACAGACCGGCTTTCGAGGAACTTTAGAGATATCGCTATTTTAGATGACTTGGTTAATCAGCAGAGTTTAAGCATAATTCTTGTTAAGGAGAATACAACAATCAGCCGAGATTCAAAATCTCACGAAAAGTTTATTTTTGGAATTAAGGCGCTAATGGCCAAGAACTATATTGATAACCTCTCTGAGGAGACCCGTAAAGGTATGCTTGAGAAAGCCGAACAAGGGATATTCCCCTCTGCTGCTCCGCTCGGATATAAGAATTGTGAAACCAAGAAAGACGGCAGAGTTTTTAAGTATTTAGAAATTGACGAACAAAGAGCGCCTGTTCTTCAAAAACTCTTTAGGATGTATTCCACAGGTGATTGCTCTTTAGCCCTACTTGCCAAGCAGGCATACGAAGAAGGATTAAGAAATAAAGGCGGTGGCAAAGTCGGTAAAGCTGCAATACATAAGATACTACATAATCCTATCTACTATGGGGCGTTTAGGTGGTATGGCAAGCTATACCAAGGCTCTCATCCTGCCATTATATCTAAGGAGCTATTTAACGCAGTGCAAGAGGCCTTTGAGGCACAAAACAGGCCTAAACAGACTAAGAGGCACTTTGCTTATACCGGCCTTATGGTGTGCGGTAAGTGCGGTTGTGCTATCACTGCAGAGATTAAAAAAGGCAAATATATCTACTACCACTGCACAGGATTTAAGGGCAAATGCGGAAACTCTTGGGTGCCGGAGAAGGCATTAGAGGAGAAATTTGCTGATATAGTAAAAAGAATTCATATTGACGAGGATGTGCTGGAGTTAGTTAAAAATGCCTTGTTAAGTAGCCATAAGGAAGAGCTGGAATTTCATAAGAAACGCATTGAAATATTAACCGCTCAAAAGACAAAACTTGAAAATAGACTACACCAGATTTACATAGATAAGATTGACGCTAAAGTTTCGGAGGCTTTCTTTGATGAGATGACGGATAAGTGGCAGGAAGAATTAAGTCAGATTAAAGAACAAATTGGCAGACACGAGAACTCCGACAGCAATTATCTCTCTCAAGGCGTCCATATTTTAGAACTTTGTAACAAGGCACACCGCTTATACTTACAACAAACACCTCTCAAAAGGGCTAAACTACTGCATTACATACTATCGAACTGCTCCCTCGATAACGTAACCCTTTGCCCTACATACAGAAAGCCCTTCGACATAATTGCCAAAGGGCTCTCTCGTTCAAATTGGCTCCCCCGACGGTACTCTCATCGAGTCGGTGGGCAGGTGCTAAACGATCTTGAAAAAAGTCAGAGTCTGGACTGGATCCCCCGACGGTACTCTGATCGAGCCGATGGACAGGGCTCCAATGTGCTAAACGATCTTGAAAAAAGTCAGAGTCTGGACTGGATCCCCCGACGGTACTCTCATCGAGTCGGTGGGCAGGTGCTAAACGATCTTGAAAAAAGTCAGAGTCTGGACTGGATCCCCGGACGGTATTCAGATTCAGGCCTATTATGGCACTTCACCGCGCTTGTGACCGAACAGGGCAAATGGAATCACCGCATCATTTCCATCGTCCGCGAAGGCCAGACGCCTGACCAAGCCCGCAGGATCCGCCCCAAACCGCCCAAGACCTACAGGAACCCCATCTTCCGGGCCAAGGAATACGTCCGTATGATCGAATCAGGCCAAGCCAAGAGCGAAAGCGACCTTGCCCGCAAAGTCGGCATCTCCCGAGTCCGAATCTGGCAATATACCAGTCTGCTCGACCTTAACCCCTCGCTGGTCAAAGCCGTCGAAGCGCTGGGCGATCCCATGCCCAAACGGCTGATCACTGAGCGACAGCTGCGGCAAATGCTTAAAAGTCCCAAAGAACAGGAAAACTTTATCACTCAACTAGGGAATCCATCGAACTATTAGGAATTCCCGAATAGTTCATACGAAAATACTCCGATAGTTGAGCTATTCGAAAAATTCGAATAGCTCGTTTAGCATACTTCTTTCTGCCTCTTTATCGCCATATCCCGAAACTCGTCAAAAGACATAGCCCCGGCTCGTGAAAGTATCTCAACTATCTTGTTCAGTCGATCAGCCATACCATCAAACATAGACAAGGCATACTGCTTTGGAACTTTTACAGTGCAATTATATTGCGTAGAATCTGTAAATTTGTTTTCTGCCTCTTGAGATTTATCGTTTTTCTTCTTACGCTTAGAATCAGGCAACTTACATGACATAGAATGCAGGAATGAAACCTCAACTTCTTGATCCTTTAATTTATCAAGATGCTTTTCAAATGTACCCCTAATTCTGTTTCCACAAACAAACCTACGACCAGTAACTGCCAATTCCCACAACGAAAGTTGCTCCGATTTGCCCTTAGCAACCCAGAGCCTCCCTTTAAGACCGTTGTCTAATGTGACCTCTTGACCATCGTGTAATGCTGGCTTAGGCGTAAACCGCGAAATTGCTTCTTTGTCTTTGGCAATGCAATCTGTGCACTTGGCCTTGACCTCGGCATTGTCCCGATAAGGCGCCTGTTCTCCGATTATCTTTTTGCAACGTCTACAGATGATTTTCATGGTGTTTTTGTCGGTATCGTTTCTAAAAGTTGTGGCGGGGTCTGAGGCGTATGAAGATCACGCCATAATTCCATTGCGTTCGCTGTTCGATATGCTACATGACGCCGAAGTGCTTTTTCTAGGGCAAAGCTATATGGCACTGGAAGCGCCAACGCCATCTCTCGAGGCTTGCCGTTAACAATTTCCTCTGACGTGAACCGCAATTCTTTTGAGCATGCCAACTCTAAGAATAAAAGCCCAGCGTGATAAATATCTATGTGGTGATCTATAGGGCCATATTCGGTTGGGTTAAGCACCTCGGGAGGGAGCATCCATTGTGCTCTAGTATTTTTTGCATCAATTTCATGAAATAACTTTGCTACGCCTAAATCTCCAAGTTTAAATTGAAGTATTTTATTATCTTGTGGCAGCATTTCATCCTTCACAAGTGCAGTGAAAACATTTGCAGAATGGATATCTTGATGCACATAGTTGCTGATATGAAGATAATGAATTGCCTGCAAAAGAGATCGGGCAATCGGCATTAACCAAGTTTGCCCGTTAAAATCTTGCATCAAAAACAGCTGTTTCACTGAACAATAACATCGCTCAGTGATAATATAAAAAGTGTCACGAAATTCAAAAGCATCATACACAAATGTAATATGCGGATTGCGTAGTTGCATGAGTTTAATAAATTCTTCCGTCGCAGAAGCCTTAACCTTTTCATACGTATCATTTGGCTTCAAAACTTTTGCAGCAAGATCGTTTTCCCAGATATCCTTGCAAGCATAAACAACTCCGAAATTTCCCTCGCCTATCTTTTCCCCCATAGTGTAGCTATTACCAGTTAGCATACTGGTGATTACTTCTCCAACAGTCGGCGGAATAGCCATTTTAGTCGAAGGCAACACAATAGGAGGATTAGGTTGTGGTAATTGTTCTGTCATATTGTTTGTTAATTAAATAATCCCATTACTCTGAGCTATTAAGCACCCCGGCACTCTCTAGTCCCTCGACAAGAAGGGAACCTTGAGCAACCATAGAACTTTCCACGCCGACCATTTCTCAAAATCATTCCAGAGCTACATCGTGGACACCGTTTGCTATTATCAATCTTTGGAGGCTCTCGTTTAGTCAGATTATTGCTTAAGGAAGGATGCTTGCAATATTTACAAAATCTACCATAACCAGATACTAAAGACGCGTCTTTGAAATCATCTGTGACCCGAATTTCTTTGCACTTAGGGCATTCTTTCATATTTCCATTTTGTAACCCTTCAATCGTTTCATGAATATTTGATAAGATATCGCTCCCACGGTGATTATCATTAATAAGTCTCTCTAGTCTTTCATTTAAGGTGGCTATGGGATTTTTCCCTACATTAAAACGATTAATTCTCAAAAATTTATACCCATAACTTTCAAGAACTTTTTCTCTATACAAGTCATCATCAGAATAGTAGCATCTGTAATTGGATCCATTTATAGCGGAATGATCGATAAAATGTGTGCTAAAACCATCGTATTCAATAATTATTTTATGCTCTTTGTGAAACTCATCTTTATACACTAACAAAAAATCAACTTTGTATTTAGGATGGTCGTACATTTTGTCGAGCTGTTTTAGATACTTTCCAATTTCAAACTGAGGCATTAGCGATACTCTGCCGTCCTTTGCGCCTTTCCTCCAAAAATCAGTCTGCGTAAGCCAATTTAAAACTTCCTTTTCCTTTGGTGAATTTGGATCTACGGAATCAGGCAAAGGTTCTTTTTTAGCTTCCTGATATGTATTCCAATAATACCTTAACGCTTCTCCAACCGCCCCAGAGTATTCGTCTAATGGCTTACTCAAAACAAATACCATGGTTTCTTTTGCTCGGCTAAAACCAACATTTAATCTTTGGGCCTTGATTTTACCGTCTTCCTCAACATCAACATTATTCAAATCCTTAACAAAAACGCCCCACAAGCGATCTGATTCCTTGGTTGCAACCATTGAATAAAAAATAACATCCCGTTCTTCACCTTGACAGGTATCAAAAGTCATAATTTTTAATTTCATTTTATCGAAATAGTGATCCCTATCTGGAAGCTTACTGATCATTTCCATAATCAACTTCTGTTGATTGGTATGAGGAGTAATTATGCCTACACTTAAGGAGCTATTTATAGCTTTTAGTTCATTGAGCTTAGCAATAATAAAATCAATTTCAGCGGCATTCGTATTCTGAATCATTTCAACGCTTCCAAAAAGATCAGAAGAAGTAGTACGACCTTCTGCCGAACAATTAACAAAATTAAACTTTAGAACTTCGTCAATACTTTTCCCTCTAATTTTCATTACCTGAAGGCTATCTCCGTAAAAATGTTTATTCGAATAGCCAATAATTTCTTTATAACCCCTAAAGTGTTTCATGAGCTGCGTGTTGTAATTGCAGATAAACTCGAAGAAATCAAGGATGGAAGTTTTTATATTAAATTTCCGTAATTTAACTATCCCCGCAGAATCGGTAGTAACAAAATCTCTGAAGCAGGCTTCGAGAGAATTCAGGTATTCTCTGTTAGTATCGGAACGAGCCTGAGCAGCCTTCACGTTACTGAACTGTTTTTTATCGCCTAAGATCAATACTTTCTTGGCTCTTAAAAGTGCGGGGAAAGCCTGAGCAATGCTAACTTGGGATGCCTCATCAATGATCACCAAATCGAAAATTTCTGGGTCAAGCGGGATATACTCAGCGTAGTCCCGAATACCAGCTAAAATACACGGAAACGCTTCTTTCATCTTCGCAAATTCATTCTTAGGGAATTTTTGCTTGCTTTTAATAATATCTCTTAGAGTTTTTGCATCAGCTCTATTGTTTTCATAAAAATTAATCAACCTATTATCCATTAAATACGTCATCTGAGTTGTTACCAACTCCTCGATCTGCTTTTTCTGTGATGGATAATTTGTTCTGATCAGGCCACCGAAAGATTTAGATAGCTTCTGCCTAAGATCAATAAAATTGATAAACCTCTCAAAATCAGTAGCGGGAATTTTTGTTATCGCATTATCACAAAATGAATCCAATGACAAGGCGCCCACATTCGATGTATTTAAAGTTTTGGGGTATTTTCTAAGGTTTTCGATCAAATAGTTTAGATCGTCACCAATTTCGATTAGTCGCTTAATGACATTGACCCCATCTGCCGAGGTTAAAAGTTTAAAAAAGACATTTACGCAATCAACCTTGGATATGCCCGCAAAAAGGAGCTCATTTTTAAAGCAGCAAACTAGATTAAAAATATTAAAAATATCCTCTATCTTGGTTATGTGTTTGTGAGGATCTTTAAATTTCGAATTTGGCAATTTCCTATTAAATTCATCATCCAATCTTTTCAGCTGGTCGGACTTAAATAGATAGCCAAATATTCCGCTCCGTAAGCCCTTGCATTGAGTAATAAAACCCTCGAGGACTTTTAAATCTGCTTCTTGGAAATCTATAAAATAATTTAACAGCTCCAATTTTTGCGAAAATTTCTCTTTTAGGGCAAGATGCTTCTTATCCAAAATTACAAGATCGCGAAGAAAAGAGGAGAGCATCGAGATATCTTTGAAATCTCTATATGAGAGCTTGAATAAACCCAATAAAGCATCCGCCTTATCATTAGAAGCGAGAATTGAATTCTCTATAGAAATAAAAATCCTTCGAAACTCCTCTAATTCAATCGCGGAATCGGATAGATTAATAATCTCTTCAACCTCGATAGGAAATCCGTTGATGTCGTAATAGGATTCAAGATCTAGGAGCTCATGGATTCTGTTTATATCAATCTCATCATATTTCAAAGCCTCTGCTTCCAAATCCTCTTTCAGCGTATTTGTCAGCTTTCCAATATTTTCTTCCAAATCTTTGTAATCTTTCTTCACTGCCCGCGAATGAACTTTGATGTTTTCTATAGCCGCCGTTGAAAGAATCTGGCTATAGGTACTTCCGGTTTTCCCTAACCGTAATAAAGGATTCTGGAAATTCTTATCGTGCCTGACCTTATTCATCGTTTCTGTAATTTTATCTTCAACAACGTCCAAGGCTTCTTTCTTATCAGATAGGACAAGCGTCGACTGGTTTCGTAATATTGCATCGCATACAATAGCGGTTATGGTATGACTCTTACCCGTACCTGGCGGCCCTTCAACGGTAATATACTTACATCCGTCTTTTCTTATTGCCGACAAGATCTGTCTTTGCTCACTATTGAGTGGTATAGGGCTCGCGAATACCAATTTATCGCTAGTCCCTAAATCATCCCACTCATCCTCAACGACTGGATTGAATGGTTTTGGATTCTTATGAATAAAATCATCGATAAGCCTGTTGAATTCGGCCGCTAATTTGTTGTCTCCAATGGATAAAAGTTTCAGAATCTCTTCGTAATCATTAATGAGTGCCTCATCAGACTTATCAAACAAATTGATATAAGAAGCATTCGATACTCGGACTAATTGACTCTTCGCAATCTGCGGTTGTGGATTCGATAGGTCAAAACTGGAATCAAGCTCAAAGAAATTAACCATCTCTGACAGAATAGTATTAATAATAATTCTGAAATCAGTAGCGTGCTGTGCGAGATAAATAATTCGTTCAGCTATAGTCTTTAGATTCCCTTTCTTACCCGTCTGCTGGTTATATTCTTGGGTAATAAAATCCAAAGCTTTTTTATTGATATATACCTGAGCATCGAAATCAAAACTAAGCGAATCGTTGTTTTTTATTAAGCTGAATGGAATATAGAAGATGGGAAACTTCACTCGATTAAACGTGATGTCAAAGAAATAGAGATAAAAGTCTTGCTTGTCGAGGATATTCTTATTTCTTTCCATCTCGAATAGTTCTGTAAAAATATCTGCAACTTGAAAACTCTCAAAGAATGTATCGATACTGCTTTTAACTTCGCTGAGAGAAAAAATACTTTTGAGCTCTTTAGAAACACTGACTCGCTCATCAACAATTAGCCTTTTAATAAGCTCAGATAATTTATTCTCCATCAACCTGACTAAAACACTTGTAAGTTCTTCTTCCATCAAATAAATGCTGTTTTCGTCTCCCAAGCCTAGATTCTCTAATGATTTCTCGATACTCTGGATCAAAGGCAAAACAATTTTGTCTTTAATAATTTGTGCTGCAGCAGCTATTGAAACATTTAACGCCTGATCGTATTCTTTTTTGTAGTAGGTCGCTGCTTCTACGACTTTTTCATTCAAGACATCCGCAATCTCTGAAATCTGTTTTGCAGAGATCTTTTCAACTTGAAGATTGATTAAATCTAAAAGATTTTTTGGGATATTCGTTCTATGAACACCTTTTTCAATGGAAACTGCAACATTCTTGTCAAAGTTGTGATTAATTAAATTATTGATCACTCTATAAAACGTAGGGTATTTATTAAGATTCACCCCTAGAAGCAGATTATCTTCACTTCGAAGCTTGACACTGCGCCTTGGATTCTTTCTCTTATGAAAGTCAGTCTCCAAGAAATCCATAAAATACTTGGCCACTTCTTTTATGAAAGCAAGACCATTTTTTTGTGTATCCGCACTATTCATAAATAGCCCCATTTTTTGACGTTTTTGATCGTTCATTCCAATTGTTAAGAATGCTCATTCATCGCCTCAGACGGAAAGATTCAAAATCTATGTCCTTCAAATTTTCTCCGATGGTTATAGCCATAGCCTCGGAAAATCCAGCTTCTTTGATCCATTTATTCTCAAGACCAAAATTTCGTACTGCTTCTCTTTTATTGTTTCCCCGAGTAAACCCAAGAACCTGCAGATTTTCAACCGTTAGACTGCTCCTCTCGAAATTGGGAGGCAGCGTAGATCCTTCTTTGGTCACGATAATGAAATTTTGCATTATAAACTCCCGCGTTAAATAATTCGATATTCGCCACGACCGGTAAACTGGATATAATTCCGATCACGTAAGAGCTGCAACTGCTGTCTGATCTTGTCTCTTATGTGTTTATTACCCGGATGTTGCTTAGCCAAAAAGGATTCAAATTTATAAATATCCGCAAGCGTAAACTCTTTCTTGCGAATTAATTCGATGCAACGCATGACATCCAAAACCCATCCGCGCGACTCAATCTTCTTTTCCTCGCGTAAAAACAATGTTTTTTGCCAAACCGCACAAACATTTTCCTTTGGATTAATCTGTCTATTCTTAATTAGAAATATCCTGCCCGCTTCGGGTATCCTATTTAATAAAATATTGCATCCTATCCATCCTGCTCTTCGAGCAGTGACTGACAGGGGACTTCTTTTTTCAATGACCTCGGGAATAAAAAAATGTTTTGGAATAACAAGGAAATTGGAAACCTGATATGAGCTCAAATCGTAGTTCAGTAAAAAGAAGTTCGGATTATGAACATCCGCCAACCGATCGAGCATTGTGCGATATGCTCCATCAACTATCTTTTTCCCGAGGCCGTTGCTTTTACTTTTCAGCTCGAAGTCTTCGCTACAGTTTTCACAGAAAAAATCAGCAACAGGTGCATTGTTTGAATACTGCTCAAGACGCGCAGTTCCACAGCTTGGACAATAAGCCTCATTTTTAACCCATCCTTCTGTCAAAACTCTGACCTTTTGAGATGAGCTTTTGTATCGATCCGCAAGCTTGGTATCTAATTCTAGACTTATACTCATTATGCGACCTTATAGCCGACCTTTTTCGCCAATCTCTTTAAAACAACAAAAATATGATTCTTGCGTGGCAAGGATAGATAATGCGTTTCTTCATCTCTCCACATGTAATCCAGCAGCATTTTGAGATCATCTTTTTCTCTATTGGACATAATCAGCCACCTCCATGTGGGCTACCAGTTTTTTAAAGATTTATGAATATCTTTGGCGATTTTTTTGGCCTGACCTTCATCACAAGCCATAAAGGTACCCCAGCCATTTTTAATTTCTGCCAAATGACATGCAATTTCATGATTCTCCGCCTTAACAATCAAAGCTTCCACATCGTTTTTTCTATCGAATTGACCTATGGCAACAAATTTTTTCTTTTTATACTTTATCGCTTTCATACGCTACCTCGATTAGCTAATCTGTATAAGGCAACCATTTCGTTGGCTTCAACAAAATGGATCAAAAAATAAACGCTTCCCGGTGACCACAACGTCAGGGCGTTAGCGCCGCCCCTTGGACGCAACTTTTTTCCCATTCTTTCCTTTGGCTATGGCATGCCGCTTAACTTTCTTCATCTCGTTCTGCAAGCTCATAACCTCAATCAATGGTTTTTTACTGTAATGCAAAGGTTTATGCCAAGTAACCGAGTGCTTGGAATGATTCTCTTTTTCTGCTCTGTAATTTTGTAGAACCTTTACCATCTCATACAATATCTGTGCTTTCCCAATGGCCTTCTGCCCAACTCCGTAGCTTGCGTTAGGGGACAGCTCAGGGAAAAGAATGGGTTTTATCATTTCTTCGATATAGCTTCCGAGCGAATAAAAACTCCGCACCTCTCCATCAGGGCATTTCACCTCAAATGATTTTCCTTTAATCTGCTCCATGGCTTCAACGATGCGCGTCAGTTGACCCGCAGTCGCTCTGCTCATAGTGTCTAAACATAATTCGATTAAATAAGCCTGCTCATCGGTACATTTAATCATTGGCATAATAAATAACTCCTCTTGCTATAACTGATTCGGCAACCCACCGTATAAATCCTTTGATAAATCCGACTGCCAATATTCCTTAGTATCAACGTCCATTATCGTCAGCTTGCCTGACCAACCAGCTCCCGTATCAAGGTTCCATACATTACACACATGGATCGGCTGTAGCGTATTGTAAAGCTCCGTTGTCGTGTGCCCGACAAAGATGTCCTTGTACTTGCCTAATTGACATTTATGCCCGTCAATCTGCTTCTTCCACGCCATGTCAAGAAGCCGTCTGTCCCAAACCAACGCCTGTGCGCTATGACTGGCAAGCGATACGTCCGGATTAAACCCACCATGCACAAAGACTTGATTCTCGCGCTCGATCCAAAGCTGTCCGCTTTTTAGAAAATCGATATGCGCCTGCGGCATCGGGCCGCCATTATAAGAGGCCATTGTCTGGGTGCCACCCTGACTTGTCCAAATCTCCGGCTTATCACCGCGCAAGGCCCAGTCCAAAGCCCACATATCATGATTGCCAATGACCAGATCGCAATGCTTAATCTTTAAAAGCTCATCGATGCACTGCTTAACGTCCGGATATCCATCGCAAACATCGCCCATCACGATCAAGCGGTCTTTCTTATAGTCGAATTTCGACCGCTCAATGCACTGTATCAACGCCTTATAAGCGCCGTGAATATCCCCGACAGCATAGGTCTTCACTCGGCATTCCTTTGCAACACTTCTCTCAAGCCTTTAAATCGCTCAAAGATATCCTGCCTTACGTCGTGAATATATTCATCAGGGCCGTTTTCTTGCTCGATTAAAAGACAACCCTGACTCGATACCCGCTCAAAAAATTTGTTTACGTTATCCGTCACGCTCGGCAAATATCCTTTTTCATTGTACTGTGATACTTCCTTCAAAATCTCATCTACATTAGGCGCATACCGTAAAATAAAATACATGTAGTACAAATCCTTCGCCTGTTTCTCCTTGTTTTCTCGATCAATAAAGGTCGCGCCCTTGTGATACAAGAAAGCCGACGGCTTCGGACAGTTCAGTAGATAAATCTTTTTCTTGGCCTGAACACCGATTGACATCCGATGCTCTAATAAAAAATCGAACTTGTCGATCCTGTTTATTTGCATCTGCTGTCCGACCATTTTCTCGATGGCCTTAATATCGACGCTGGGATAAGTGATGAATTCAACCGGAACCTTATCCTTATAGAGAACCACCGGGAACATTCTGTCCATTTTGAGATGACGTTCCCTATAGTCCAAGGATGAAAGTGTTTCGAAAATTGTTTTTGAATAATCTTTGCTCACTGATTGATCAACGCCAAAATCGATATCAACCGTGGTTACCGCATTGCGAACGGAAGTCTTCCAAAGGTAATTCGAATAAACATACGGCATCCACCCGCCGACAAGCGTGAGATCCTGCAAGTAATCGTTAATGTCCTCAAGGACGCTGAAAAATATGGTTTCGATCTTCTCAAGACTCATACAAATTCTTTCCTTTTTCTTCCAACGCGTTCTTCAAATATTCCGCGTGTTCACGTCCGCGAGGTTTATAGCCGTAAAGATCAAGGTAAAGCTGTAAGTCGGAAACGACCTTGAGTCCCTTGACCGTTCGAGCACCACAGAATGCGCTGTTTTTATAATATGGACGAACAATATTAATATTGCCGCCCCTGACCAATTCCTTTAAATCAAGCTGTTGCCGTAAATCGAGGATCTCTTTTTTCCAATTATCCGGATTGAAATATATATGGATCTGGTCGGTCACAACAAAAGAAGTAATAAGATTAGCGCCCGAATGAAGGGTTAGGGCATACTGTTTATTGGCTAGATAATCTTTAAGTTTTCCGAGTATATTCTTGTCCGGAGAATAGTAGGTATCGACCTCATTTAGATCAAACTGATACTCCTTGAGCCAATCACCGACAAGTTCGTCCTTATTCGTAAGTAGGGCATAGCTTTCAGGACCGCGTTTAACGCGCTCAATGTAGCCCTTTTTCGCCATGGCCTCGAGCGTTCCCTGCGCCATGCCAAGGCTTACTCCGCTATCACCGGTAAAGTCTCGGGTAACCCATTTCTTTTCAGGGTCAGAGAGCATTTTCCTTAGAATAAAGGTCGCCTTATCTGCAAAAATGTTCGTTCCATTGGTATGGCCATTCATAATGTTCACTCCTTTTGAATGTTCAGTAATTACTGAACAATATACACTAACTGAACATTAAAGTCAAGTCATTTTTCACGAAAATGGCGTAGATTATGTCACAAAAACTATCTACTTTTTGCGACAAGACTTATACGTTCTAATGTTCACCGTTTAGTGAACATTAGGGCTTGAGTGAACATTAACACCAAGCAAATATATTACATTTTCTGTAACATTCATACAGAACCAAAGATTACGCTGTTCTATAACATAGAACGATCGTTCTATTGCATAGAACAGGTGTCAGAAAAACTATATACTTTTTCTGACAGGGCGATCATGTCCCAATAGGACAATACGACATCGAAAATGTCGTATGATGTCCGACTCTAATCTTCCCAGCTGAGCCAATTTGACATCAAAAAGCCTCAAAATGCACTATTTTTGACGAAAAAAGCACGAATTTGACCGATTTTGCGCCTTTTGACACCCTGATCCTTGCCTATACGACCACGACATGACATTTTCAAAATCTGACATCACTCAAAGCCCGCGCCTCGCCCGACCCGCGGCCGACACCCCCTTCCAAGGACCCGTAACTAAAGAGGGTGGCGTGCGGAGAGGTCGGGTAACAAGGCCGCCCCTGCCGGACGCGCTTCTCCGGCAAAGCCAACGCGAGGGAAACAAAACGAAAAGCCCCGCGCCAGCTCCTCCGCAATCTTCTGCCTACGACTCAACCGCCTGCTCCTCAACCGGTACGGACGCATACTTCTTTCGGTACTTATCAAGTATCTTGGCGTGCTCCTCATCAAGATTAAAGGTCGTGATCCAGCGTTCCTTAATCTCGCAATCTCGCTCAATGTCCGCCACGGTCGGTTTCTTTATTTCTGACAACGACTTCTTTTTCTCGTACTCAAACTCCTCGAAGAACGGATCCGTATTGCACGGCGTGAAGCTCCTTAAACATTCGAGGTTAATGCGCGCCCGTTCATCATAGCCGTATATGCTAAGCGCCATGCCAAACAGACGACCCTTTGCTTTGGTAAACTCACACATAGCCTTGTCGCGCTCCTGATCCAGACGCCTGCGCGCTTCAATGAGCCGCTTTGATTCATCATCGCAGTTTGCCATCAAGGATTCGGATAATTTCCGTTTTAGCTCGTCGAGGCTTTCGGTAACGATCTCGAGATTAAGCGATGCCTCTTCATAACCCTTATCCGCGTTTTTAATGACGTCGAGGCTGATCTTTTCTCCGCAAAGGGTCTTGCCTCGGACTTCCTTGCAGAGAATCTTTGCGAGGTTCCGCTCGTTCTCGCATTCCTTTTGTTTGATCTCCAGAGCAACGATCTGCTCGGCGATCTCCTCGTGATTGACCTTACCGTTTAACGCATTCAAAAAATTCAGTTTCATGGTTTTGTCCTTTCTTTAAAGTTTGATGACCGTTTATTTACCGCCAACCTTTTGCCGCTACATCCCCATAGACCGCACCTCCTTTTTGTGATTTGTGAGCATTGTGAGGGGAAAATCCTTCTCCTTACCCCTTAGGCATCCAACAGCTTCTTGTGAGCCGAAATACGCCTTTTCTATAAATATTTCTTTGTTTTTGTCCTTTTAGAAAAATAGCCTCACAATCCTCACAGATTTGCGTAACTTCTTGCCGATAAGCACCTTGGCTCTGTGAGCAGGGCTGTGAGCACGTGTGAGGTTCTGTGAGCAAACTCACAAAATCAGAACGGCCGGTCACTGTCCACCTCATGGTTAGCCTCACAAAATGCGTCTCTGCTCACACCATCCTCACACCGATCCTCACAGCCATTTTTCTCGAATTTTCTGATCACAAAGATCCGCCTGCCGGTGCCAGCTTCGCGCTTTTCTTTCTTCACGATATCGATGCCTATGTTGCGCATGACCGGCGCGATCCTGACAAGCTCCGTTGATAGCCACTTGGCGGTCTTGGGAATTCCTTTTTGATCCTCGTCATCTGGCTTAATTTCAGTAAGAAGCTCGGCAGTTGAGCCAGTCCAGAAACCGCCATGTTTTTCCAAAAGTTCAGAGATTTTTTTACCGAACACACTGTCCTCAGCGGTTTCCTGCCACTTGCGATCAACAGATTCCTGATACTTTTTGAAAAACTCATCCTGCGAATATCCGAGTGCCTCAGCTAGAGCACCGCCCCATTGGGCGAAGTCGGACATTCTGAATTTATGGTGGCCTCGAACCTGCGAGACTGTATTCATAGCCTTTGAGACGGCGGTAAAAAAGCCACCGAGAATCCCGGGTAAAACTTCTTTCCATTCGGCTTCCATGTCTTTCTCGGGGCGAGTGTTCTTTAGAATCGGAATATCGAAGATGACCGCACGGTCGAGCAAGTCAGCTCGCCACATGGATGCGCCGATGCCATTCAGAACAAAGCACCTGCGATATGACCGGATGAACTCGTCATCATTGGTATAAAGGCTTCGCTTCATATCGCCTTCGCCAGTAACGCCACGGCACAAAAAGTCGCTAAACCATTCGAGAATCTTTGAAATGTTATCGAAGGTATTGATCCAGTGTTTCTCGGCGGTCATTTGCGCCTGTTCTAAATCCTTTGGCGTCGAGATCAGCATGACCCGCGACGGATCACCCAAGCCTTTAATTTTGCGGGAGTTGTTTGATTTGCCGGAACCTTGCTCGCCGTTCTGGCTTAAGATGATATGCGGAATATTGGGGATGAAGAATGAGGCAATTGCAACCATGAAAAGGCAATGATCGTCGGGGCTGATATTGCAAAACTTCAATATCGCTCGCGGATCGCCATCTTTAACAGGAATGACTTGTTCGGCCTGATGTTGATAACGTCGGAATATCGGCGGTAGTGAAACAACTTCCCAGCCATCTTTGTTGATTCTGACACCGCGCCAATCTTGCGTTGTTAAATCGTAATAGATCGCGCCGTCATGCCATCCTACACGATTAAATAGCTCGACCTGCCGGGCGCTATCACACCGCGCTTCAATCTGGATACGCGCTTGATTGATTGCGTCGCTCTTCGGGGGAACGCCAAACTTTTCCCTGTAACGCGTTGCCATCCAGTTTCTAAAGCGTGAGTTTGACGTCGGGCATACTTCGGCATGATCTTTAAACGGAAGCACGATAAAATAATTTCCGTGCTGATCGCGGAAGAAGTCTTTGATGTTATCTTCGCAATCTCGGGTGATGATCTCGCCTTGAGTAGGTTTATGTTTAAATTCCGATCCCGACGATTGATAAATATTGGTGCAACTCTCAACGGCTTTCTCAATCAGCGACTGACCGTAAGTCTTCCCATCAGAAAAGTGTTTCTCATCCCACTTGGGGCGCATAAGGTCTGACTTGCGAAAGAGCGAATCCATGTACGTCGAATCCTTGCCAGTCCAGAAGGCGAGTTTATTGCACAACGCAAGGTCTGCCTCTGATTGAGAAGGATATGACTCCTGCCATTTGCCTTCATAGAGCGTGAAAAATGTGGCGTCATTACTCTTTCGTATGCGCTTAAAAAGAGTGTCGATCTGCTTGTTCGCATTATCCACCTGCTCGAGCTCACCATAGAGCTTCGAAATATCCACTTCACATATATCTTGCGGACATCCCCGCACGAGGTCGCCGGTGAAAGTAAAAAACCTGCTACCGGAATACATCTCAACATCAAGAGTGGTAAATTTACGATCCCTTGGAATTTTACCTTTGCCGACAATATGAATGCCGGTCTTACTCGGCGAGTATTCGGTGTAACTGGGGTACGCGGATATTATTTTCTTTGCAAGCGGTGAAATAATTCTTTCGCAAACGGAATGATCAATATCGCAAACGATATAAGGCTCGACAACAGCTATGCCTATTGCGTCAAAATTCAGCGTTTCGGCTTTCGCGACAACATCATTAAAGGAACGCCATGTTTTCGGGTCGTTAGACTTGGCATGGCCGCCGGTCGCGGCATTGATCGGTTCTTTCTTGGGCTTTTTGCCTTCTTGCGGAATGAATTTAAACCCAATCCAGTTGGGCAGGACTTTTAATTCCTGCGGGATATTTTCGACAAACCATTTCTTTTCTTCTCTTCTCTCGGCACTCATTTCACACTCCGTTTTGAAATAGGTAATCTTTAGCTCTTCGATAACAGTCAAAGAGGCGTCTCGCGTCTGAATCCGCGTAAAAATCCTCGCAAGCCTTGGTAATCTCAGGGGAATGGTCGAAAAGGATCTTTTTCAGCTTCCCATCGCCTTTAAGGCCCTTCATGGTGAAGCCGCAAAAGAGCAGGTAGGTGGCCAGATACAGATTCCCGGCCTCAAAATGCTGTTCTCTCATGTTTTCCTTCTCCTTTATTCGCCGTTCCCAAGGGGTATATACAACCTTTTTTGCCAAAGTGTTGCACCCACTACCGCGTATATACGTAAAAAAATCTCAAAGTGTTGCAGGCTTTTTGAAAATACATTGTCCCCAAGCGTACATACCCCTTTTTTCCTAAAAGTGTCGGAACTTTTTTCTCCATCACGTACATTCCGATTTTTTCGTGAAAGTGTCGGAATTATTTTTATTTTGCCTGCAACAATTTGAAGAAAAACATCGTATATACGCACTTAGGCAGGGACACTTTTCAAAAAAATCCGGTATATACGCCTTGGAGGAAAGATTTTTCCGACACTTTTGGCATTTTTGGGGAATATACGCCTTGGGGAATTTTCTTAATATCGCCTGAGACGCTTCGCGGAAAAAAGTTGTATGTACTGACTATGGAAGAAAAAAGAAACTTAAAAGTAACGGTCGAATATATCGAGACGCCGGATGAGGCCGAACGCATGAAGAAGGTCGCCAAGATCCTTGCGGGAGGCGTTTATGCCTATCTTAAAAAGGAAGGCGTGCTCCGGATAGACCCCAAGCGCAAAGAAAAGGTCCGCGAGGCCATGGATAAGGCCCGGGAAATCATCAATCGTGAAACTACCGATTAAAGGGTTGATTCAGCTTGGCTTGTGCGGGGGTTGTGATAGGGTTGGGTCGCTATGGCAGAGACAAATAAACGATGCGGATTTGTGATTAGGGTCAGTACGGACAAACAAGCCCGAAACCCCGAAGGATCACTCACGAACCAGCTCCAACGCCTGCAGGCGCACGTTGAATACAAGAACACCGCCTGCGACGAGCATTGGGTTGAGGCTGGCCGCTATATCCTTAAAGGCGTATCCGGCAAGGATTCTATCCGAAGCCCGGAATTCGCCCAGCTATTCGCCGACATGGAATCCGGCAAGGTGAACACGGTCATTTGCACCGCGCTTGACCGCATCAGCCGGTCGGTTAAAGACTTTCTGAATTTCTTCGAGGTCCTGACCAAATACAACGTCGAGTTCGTCTGTCTAAAACAAAACTACGACACCACATCCTCGCAAGGCAAGCTCTTCATCACGATCATGATGGCCTTGGCCGAGTTTGAACGGACGCAAACCTCCGAACGAAACCGCGATGCCACCATCGCCCGGGCAGAGCGCGGCCTCTGGAACGGCGGTCATCTTTTGGGGTTTGACCTCGATGAAAAACGAAAAGGATACCTAACAATCAACGAACAGGAAAAAGCCACGATCCAATTCGCCTTTAAGAAGTACCTCGAATGCGGATCGCTGGTCGAAACCGGCAAGGCACTTAACGCCAACGGATTCAGAACCAAAGGATACACGTCTCGGCGCGGTAAAATTCGCTCCCCGCAAAAATTCGGAAGAACATCGACAAAGACCTTACTCACAAATCTTGCCTATATCGGAAAAAAGGAAATTAATAAGAATCTAAAAACTCAGGATCAGGCAAAGCTCGCGGAGAATTACCGATACCGCCATGTCCCGGCTGTCTGGGACCCGCTTGTTGATGAAGACACCTTCACCAAAGTCCAACATCTCCTATCCGTAAACGCCGCGACAAAGCACAATGGCACTACGGAATTTAAACACACCTATATTTTGAATAGCGGACTGCTTGTCTGTGCGAAATGCGACAAGCCCATGGAAGGAACCTGCGGAACAGGCCATCAGGGAAATAAATATTTTTACTATCACTGCAAACATTGCAAATTCAAGATGCCCGCAAGCGAAGTCGAGCAAGTCATTATTGACCACATTAAAATGTTAGGCACCCAGGAAGATATGGTCGAGGCCATGGTGCGCGAAGCGAACTCCCAACTGCAGAAGGAACTGCCCCAGCTCAAGACCCAGCGTGACGCGCTCCAGCGCAAGATCGAAACGACGAAATCGCAGGCTGACGGCATCATGGTCAAGTGGACAAATATGGCTACGGATGACAACAGCATATTCCTGCGTGAAAAACTCGATGAGCTTGCCAAGCAACGCAAAGAAGCCGAAACCGGCTTCACCGCAATTGATATTCAGATAAAGGACATCCAGCGCGATGCGATCCGCAAAGAAGACGTCTTGATGGCTGTGGACAAGTTCAACAGCCTTTTCGACACCCTGCACCCCTACCAGAAGAAGGAGATCTTCAAGCTCCTCCTCAAGAAGGCCGTCTTGGGCCCCGAGGGCATAAAAATAGCCCTATTCGGGAAGTATCCCCAAATAGGGCTATTTGATACAACGGCGCCTGACGGCGCAATCCGCTGTCAGACGTCAATATGGCTCCCCCTCGAGGACTCGAACCTCGGACCTGGTGGTTACGCTTGACCCGAAATTACTTTCGGAAGTGGACTATATCTTTGCCATAAGCTAAACGCTTTTAGGCAGCAGGTGCATAGTCTCTGAACCTTCCCCCGCTGCTTCGTTTTGCGAAGCAAAACGGCGGGGGCTCGGCTGCTGATTACCCTCATTTTATAGTAGGGCTTCCAGACAATTCTCCTGCAGTTTCAGCCGCGGTTTCCCGCGACAGCTGCCACGCTACTGCGAATTCTAAACGGCCTTCGGATTCCTTCGGAATCCTTTGGGCCAGAATTCGGAGTCTCGCCGCCTTCGGCGGCTCGACAGCCACTCGCTCTACCGGCTGAGCTAAGGGGGAATAACTTATGAAAGAGCACCCTCCCCTGTGGCGGGAAGGGGGAATAAGCTAGATATAAAAATTAAAAGAACAATAGCCCTATACGGGCCAAACCAGTAGCACTATTTTACATAAAATACCGTCTACGTCAAAGGAAATCTTCTACAACATACCAGCTTCAAGGGACTCTTTTTCTTTGCCGATTTCAACAATCCTAGTTTCAATTTCTTTAAGCCTCCTGCCATAAGCCCGGGCGGTCTCTTCATCGCGGTAGAAATGCGGGTTTGACAAAGCGCGCACCTTGGCAGAACTTTCTAATTGCAATTTTTCTTTTTCCTTTTCAAGTTTATTTATCTTCTCACGCAAAGAAACATTATGCGTTTTGCGATTGTGTTCAGCTTCTTTCTTTTTCTTCTCTTCATCTTTTTTATGCTTGCGCGCTAATTCCTCAACCTGTTTCTTCGAATCCGCCAAAGAAGCTTTATGTTTCTGCGGAACAAAATACTCTTCATCCTTTTTGCTTAAATAATAATCAAACGTCCCGGGGAATTTACGCACCGAGGCGTTTTTAACTTCATAAACCACATTGGCTACTGACCGCACAAAATAAATATCGTGGCTTATGAAAACAATCGTTCCTTCGTATTGCTTTAACGCCCGGACCAATGCTTCTACCGCGTCCACGTCTAAATGCGTGGTTGGCTCATCAAGAAGAAGGAAATTCGGCGGATTAATTAAAAGTTTTGCCAAGATCAAACGGCTCTTTTCTCCTCCAGAAAGAACCGCAACCTTTTTATCCGCGTCTTCCCCGGTAAACAAAAATGCGCCTAATACCGTACGGATGTTTTCTTCTGCCATATAGCCTGGGGCAGCGGTATATGCCTCGCGTAAAACCGTATTCTCTGGATTTAACACATCAAGGCGCGTCTGGGAAAAATACCCCGCGTCCACATGATGACCAAGCGTACGCAAGCCCTGATCAATCGTAACTACCCCAGCCATAATTTTTAAGAGAGTTGATTTTCCCGCACCATTCTCCCCGGCTAATACCGCTTTTTCTCCTTGGGTAATTTCAAAATTAAAATCCTTATAGACTTGTATATCGCCATAAGCTTTAGAAACGTTCTCCAACGCTATTATTTTATAACCACTTTTGCGCGTGGGTGGAAAATGAAAGCTATGGATACTTTCCCTGGGGTCAGGCGGGAGAACTATCGGCTCATCATCTATCCTCTCCAGCACCCTGCGTTTGGCGCGCACAGACGCAGCCTTATTCGGTTGGGCGTGAAAACGCTCCACAAAGCGTTCTAACTGCTCGCGTTTTTTCTCCTGCTCTTTAAACTGCCTCTCCAGAAACACGCGGCGCTCGGCTTTCAGTTCTTCATAATGCTCATAATTACCACGCACCTTAAATATTGAACCATTCTCTAAAATCAAAGTATAATTGGTAACTTCTGTCAAAAACGCCCTATCGTGAGAGATCATAATAAATGTGCCGCGAAAAGATGCCAGATAATCTTTTAGCCACAAGGCTGCATTTAAATCTAGATAATTGGTTGGCTCGTCTAAAAGCAACAGATCATAGTGATATACTAAAAGTTTTGCCAGCAAAACACGCATCTGCCAACCACCGCTTAATTCAGCTATCGGACGGTTAAGGTCGCGTTCTTTAAATCCTAAACCCGCCAAAACCTTTTCTGCCTTATGCTCTATTTCAAAAAAACCCAAGATTTCAAGCTCATGCAATACCTCGCCATATCTATGAGAATCAGCGGCATTCTCGATTTCTAATCTTTCTTTTTCCTCTTTGAGATCCCCCATGCGCGCATCGCCCTGAATAACTTCAGATAGAACTGCGCGCGAAGATTTAAAATTCGCTTCCTGGGCCAGATATCCGATCTGGATATTTTTTTGCACCTGCACATCGCCTGCTGAAGGCTCAATCTCGCCTAAGATAAGCGAAAAAAGCGTACTTTTCCCCGCGCCGTTTGGCCCAATTAAACCAATCTTCTCGCCATTATTAATGGTCAGAGAAATTTCTTTAAACAAAACTTTCGGACCGTAATTTTTGGAAAGATTATTTAAGGCGATCATAGAGAATTATATATCCCGGCGGGACTGCATGGCTTTGGCAAGAGTAGCCGTATCGGCAAACTCAAGGTTAGACCCCATAGGAAGCCCTAATCCAATACGGCTAAGCTTTACCCCTAAAGGCTTGATCACTTTGGTCAAATATAAAGCGGTGGTTTCTCCTTCAGTATCTGCATCTGTAGCAATAATGATTTCGCTTATACGTTCTTCCTGAATGCGGTTTAACAGTGTATTTATCTTTAGATCTGCCGGGCCTCTTCCTTCAAGAGGAGAAATAGAACCTAAAAGAACATGGTACACCCCGTCAAAGAATCCCGCTTTCTCAATGGCGGTAACATCTGTTGGCTTCTCCACAACGCAAACCATATCTTTTTTGCGCTGCGTATTATTACAAATCTTGCATAAATCCTCTTCGCTTAAATTGTGACAAATGCGGCAAAAGCGCACGTTATCCTTCACCAGCATTATGGAATCCGAAAGCCGCTTAGATTCTTCTTTAGAGGAGTCTAAAAGATAATTCACGATGCGCTCTGCGCTTCTTCTTCCCACTCCGGGAAGCTTAATTAAAGCATCAATTAATTTCTCTATGGATTCTGTATAATTTGCCATATTAAATTTCCTGGATGACCCTACCGCCAAAAGCATCCAATGCGGATTTAACCACCTGCGTATCCTGCCCATGACGATGGATTTCTTTCTCGGTAAGAATAAAATTTACCCGCAAAGCCTCTCCCAAGGCATGGGTCAAGCTTTTTTCAATCAAAGTCTTATTTTCTTTGCGCTCAAGGGATTCCTTGTGCAATGAATAATTCTTCGGAAAGGCCACAGTTAAAATATCTTTATCTATCCTAAAAGGCTGCCCCTCGCTTAAATAGGTAGCTACGGAAATCTTTACCTTAGCTAAAGAATCAATCACCCCGGCCCAGACGTCTCTTACCTCATCAAAAGTCTTGGAGAAAAGCGGCTTATTCTCTATGATGCGCTCCTGATGCGGCACGCGCAGCTTCTTTATTTCCGTATTGTCTGATTCTGACTTTTTAATCTCCACATGAGCATGCGGTTTCTTGGGCGCTTCTACAACCTGCGAAGGAGCTACTTTCGCCGCCTTATTTTTATCATAAGAAAGTTTTGCTAAGGCAATTTCAAGGGGTATGCGCTGCGAATCCATGCGCCGGGCCATTTCAGAAGCGTTCATCAAAACATTAAAAGCGGTGAAGATTTCCTCAAGGCCTAAACCCTGCGCCTGTGCCCCGAGCCTCTGGCAAACTTCTTCTGAAAGATCGATCAGTTTCGCATCAGCACCGCTAATCTTAGCCACCATCAGATTTCGGTAATGCTCCACCATATTCTGCAGGAAAACATTTATATCTTTTCCTTGATCAATGATCTGATTCATAAGCTCAAGAGCTGCGAGGCTGTCACGAGATATTATCTTTTGGGTAATCTCAAAAAGTGTGTCCTGCTCCACAAGGCCCAAAATAGAAGTAACATCCCCCAGGGAAACTTTTCCTTCGCAAAAAGAAACCACCTGGTCCAGGATCGATTCCGCGTCCCTTAAGGCGCCGTCACTGCTTTTAGCGATAGCGAATAGAACTTCCTTATCCAGGTGAATTTTCTCTGCCTGAAGGATCTTCTCAAGCTGCTTGATAATTTCAATATTGGTAATTCGGCGGAAATCAAAACGTTGACAACGCGAAATAACCGTGGGTAAAACTTTATTGGCTTGGGTAGTGGCAAAAATAAATTTTACAAACTCCGGAGGCTCTTCCAAAGTCTTAAGAAGCGCGTTAAAGGCTTCGGTAGTAAGCATATGCACTTCATCAATAATATAAATCTTGTATCTGCCTGACGAAGGGGAAAACTTAATACTTTCGCGCAGCGTCCTTATCTCGTCTATCCCGCGGTTTGAAGCCCCGTCAATCTCCATAACATCAAGGCTTCTGCTATTGGTGATATCCACGCATGAAGGGCAGGTTTGACAGGGAGCAACTGTGGGCCCATTTTTACAATTTAAAGCCTTAGCTAGAATCCGGGCGGTAGACGTTTTTCCAACACCTCTTGGCCCAGAAAAAAGATACGCGTGAGCAAGACGGTTATTCTGGATGGCGCTTTTGAGTGTATCTACGATATGGCTCTGGCCGATAATTTCATCAAAATATTTCGGCCGCCATTTTAAGGCTAAAACAGTATAAGGCATATTCCTTAAAATATTTGCACTTTGGGTATAACCGTATTATACTATACCCCGAGGGCCCAAACAAGTAAAATATAAAACACAAGTTTATGCAAAAAAGAATCTTAATTATAATCATCCTTTTTCTTGCCATAACAAGTATCCGGCTTTTTCTTCTTCTGCCCACAACTAAACACAACTACGTTGCTAATTTTCGTATCGGCACCCAGCCCACAAGTGATGCCTTATTCTGGTTAGACAGCGCACATAATTTCCTGGAAGCAAGAAAATGCGATGGCCGCCCCATACTGCCTTTGTTTTTAACTATTTTAATACGGCTTTTTAAGAACAACTTCTTTGCCTATGGCATTGTATTCCTGGCCATGAATACCCTGGCGTTCTTATTC
>JALOQK010000009.1 GCA_025453395.1 Candidatus Omnitrophota bacterium | reverse complement strand
TATCTATGGGCCTGATTTTATACTTAAGAAGGATTTTAATCATAAAAGGGATACTCCGCTTCTTCTGTCTTTTTTAAAAGATAAGCATGATTTTTATTTATTTTGAACTTTTACTGGTGTAGGAATAATTAATCAAAAGGGAAATTTATGGAAACCGTAAAACCGCTGATCAGTATAATTATATTAAACTATAACGGGGCTAATTTTCTGGATGGCTGTATTTCTTCCGTTGAAAATGCCAATTATCCTCCGGAGAGAATGCAGATTATTGTTGTGGATAACGGCTCAACGGATAATTCTTTGAGTATTTTAGAAAAATACAAACCCGGTATAACCGTAATTAGGAACAAAATAAATAATTGCTGTTTGGCTAACAATATCGGGATTAAGAATTCTAAAGGCAAATTTATTGTTTTGTTGAATAATGACGTCAGGGTTGACAGGGAATGGCTTAATCAGCTTCTGGCAACAATAAATAGCAAAGAAGATATTGGTATGGTAGGAAGTAAGATTTTGTTCGAAGACGGCAGGATTCAAAGCGCCGGCCATCTGCGTTTTTCGGATTATACCTGGGCTGATCGTGGTTTATATGAAAAAGACCAAGGCCAGTATGAGAAGGTCGAAGAAGTTGAGAGCGTGTCAAATTGCTCGGCGATGTATAGGGCTCAGGCCCTTAAAGAGACAGGGCTTTTTGATGAAGATTTTATGATGTACCTTGAAGAAGTGGATATGGCAATTAGAATGAGAAAAAAAGGCTGGAAAGTGTATTATTCCCCTAAAAGTAAAGTTTATCATAGGCTGCATGGATCGAATCAGGGCGCAGAGAAAATAGGCTACTATAACTTAAGAAATAGAATTTACGTGCTTATAAAGCATAATCCCGAATATATAAATTCAAAAGTATTCCCGGTAAAAGAAATAGTCCGTTATGATGTTTCTGCGCTTGATAAATATTTTATTCCGATTATTGATAAAATTTTCAAGACGTATCCCGGGTCAGTGGCGATGCCGCTTTTAAATAATATTTATAGTTCATTCAAGGAAAATGAAGATTTTATCAAATTTCATCTGAGGGCATTTTATAACAGCAAAGAAAACGAAAAAAAGCAAAACCTTCAAATCTATAAGGCTTTTAATAATGTATCCCGATCGCTAAGAGGATTTAAATCCAAGCCTTCTCTGAAGCATGATTTGCAGAGGCCGGGTTATTCCCGCGCGAGAAAGCAATTATTTGATATTGCTGTCTTAGTGGATAATTTAAGTTCTTATGGAGGCAAAGAAGTATACGCGCTTGAGTGCATAAAGGAATGGAAGAAGAACAATAATGTCACGATATACACCCCTTTTTTTAACAAGAAACTTCTTACGGATTTTGATCTTCAGGATATTCCGGTAAAAGTTTTAAGCTCGGCTGTTTCATTTGAGTCTTTTTATATGCTCAATATGCTTTTTATTATACCCAAGGCATGGGAAGATGAAATAGGAAAACATGATATATATGTTATACATAGCACAAATGGCGCGATTTTGCCTTCTATCTCACTTGAGCCATCGGTAGTAATTTGTCATGAACCATTTAGGGCGATATACGACCTTAGGAATTTTAAATATATTCCATTTAAACAAAAAATAGGTGCTCCGGCTATAAAGCTTTATGGTACGTCTGATTATATCTCAATAAATCATAGCCGCTTGTTGTCTTATCTTGGGTCCATCCATAATCCGTCAGAAGAAAACTTCAAAGAATGTTTTAGAAAATATGTAACTAACAGTAATTTTACCGCGCAGTATTTTAAAAGTATCTGCGGGATAACACAGACTAAAACAATTTATCCCGGGATACAAATGGTGCCCAAGAAGTATCACCTTCCCAAGACCAAAATAAGAAATGTCTTATTTATTGGCAGCCTTGAAAGGCATAAGCAGCCTGATATCGCCATTAAAGCAATGAAATACACCTCAAACGCCCGGTTAATTATTATTGGGCAGGGGTCATTAAAACAAGAATTGGAAGAATTGATTAATCAATTGAAGCTGGGAAGCAAGGTTCAGATATATTCGGGGATATCAACAGATAAGAAGAAAATGCTGTTAAAATCTTCCTATTGTTTTTTGTATATACCAATCAGAGAGCCATTTGGCATTGCCGCGGTAGAGGCTATGTCATACGCTATGCCGCTTATTGTTTCCACAGACGATGCCGGATATAAAGAAGTTTTGCCGAAAGGCTCTTACATATCGGTTGATCCTGAGCCGTCTCTGATAGCTGAAAAAATTAACTTTTTGATTGCAAACCCTGAAAAAGCTAAGCAGATGGGGCAGATCGCATGGAAGGCTTCCAAGAAGTTTACCTGGCAGAAGACAGCAGAAAATCTTTTGGATTTATTTCATAAAACACATGATGAATATTTAAATTATTCTGTTTTACAAAGGAAACATCCTAAAACAAACTGTAAGCTTTTTGTGGGCGCTCTCTATTTCGCGTGGTATAACTCTAAAACTAATGCGCACTGGGGCGATAATCCAAGGTATGGTAATATCTGCGATAAGCCTAAAGATGGCTTGTATTCATCAGCTGATAGCAATATTATCAGCAAACATTTGGAAGATTTGAATTCCATAGGAGTGGATTTTATCAGCATCAATTGGACTGTGTCTGCTTGCGGCATTTCCAAGGATGAACTGCTTGCCACGAAGATAATACTTGAATCAATAAAACGACAAAATTTGAATATTAAGATCTGTATCCTTCTCTCAATTTACACGGCAAATCCTCAGGCTATAAATGATGCGCTTGGAGCCTATTCTAAGATATCATCCAGCAGCAGTTATTTTAGCTTTGCCGATAAAAAGCTTTTATTTGTATTTATGACGCCTAGTTTATTTTATTCTCCTTTTTTATGTTTAAAGAAATTTAAACAAGAAAACACCGATACTTGGCTGGTTGCCGGCAGTCTTTTTCCGATCGAAGGCAATATGCCAGAACATATGGTAAACCTGTTTAATGGAAATTATATTTCAAGCCCGTTAACCTTTAACGGGGTTAGCGAAAATTTTCATGAGCTGGAAAAAGAATACAGGACAAGCTGCGGCCGAAAAACAAATATTAGAATATTTTCTGTTTCTCCCGGGTATGATGATAGGCATCTTGATGACCCGGATAGAAAAGCGCATCTTTTTCGTCACGTCCCTAGAAAAGCGGGGAAAGTGTATAAGGATATTTGGAAAAAAGCCCTGGAAGTAAAACCTTCTCCGGAAATAATTCTAATAGATAGTTTTAATGAATACCATGAAACAAGCCATATTGAGCCATCCAGGAAATACGGTAACAAATATATGAAAATCACGCAGGAATATATTAAGAAACTAAGGCGATGCCTTTGAATATAGACGCGCTATATAATGATAAATTCAAGTTTGTAATTTAAACAATAGCATTTAGCGCTATATCATTTCTTTATGGCAGGTATTGGTTTAACACAGGCAGATGACTTTATTTTATTTCAGGCACGTTTTTGCTTTATCTTGTCGGTATCGTCATTATCGCGGTATTATATTTCTGGCGTTGACAATAAGTCAAAATCCAGGCATTAGAAATTAATGTTTGTTTATTTTTACTCTCTTAATGAGTTTACCAGCAGCTTGAAGATTCTTTCATTGCCTTTGTATTTTACCAGTGGTAAAATTAGATTAGAGGTGCAAGTATGGATTGTCCAATGTTTGTTGACTACACAAGGGATTGTCTTGATAAAATAGGGTTCTTGCCTCAGGATACTTTTTATTATTGCCAGAGCGATAAGCATAAAGAGTGCCCATTTTTCAAGACTTTAAACAACATAGGATTTCATTGTGACTGCGTTAAAAAGTGCGTTGCTTATAAGAATTTTGGCATAAGTGATTTTGATAATTTTGTAAAAATAGCGAACCGCTATTGTTTATCCAGCAATAATGTTAATTGCGCAAGATTTAAGGTTAGGCAATCCGGGGAAGTTGTGCCTGAAGATTTGCTTCCTGACGGAAGCCGAATTAAGGCATAAAATTTATTCTTAACAGGAGCAGGCAATGAAGAAAAAGATCCTAATCGCAGATGATGAAATTGATGTTGTTGAGATATTGGAAAAGAAATTTATTCAGAGCGGCTTTGAAGTAATTACTGCTCTTAATGGCGATCAGGCCCTTAGAAAGTGCAAGGAGCATCTTCCTGATGCGGCAGTGCTTGATATCATGTTGGGTGATATAGATGGATTTTCTGTCGCTTCTAGTATTAGGCAGCAGAGCGGTTCAGAATCAATCCCTATTATTTTTATGACTGCTAAAGACTTTAATAGCGAGGGGGTTGAAAAGCGTCTGTCCGAATTAGAGAATTGTTATTTTATCAATAAGCCTTGCAGTTTTGAAGAGCTGTTGGTAAAGATAAGTGAGTTGCTTAGTAAATAGCCATAAAATTAATTTGGTATTCTGAGCAAAAAAGACGCCTATGTCCATAATAAAAGAATTCAAAGAGTTTGCAGCCAAGGGTGATGCCGTTGATATGGCAGTTGGCATTGTGATAGGGGCTTCATTTAGTAAGATCGTTACTTCTTTGGTGGGCGATGTGATAATGCCTCCGATAGGAGTATTGCTCGGAGGGGTTGATTTTAAGAACCTAAAGATAGTCCTCAAAGAAGCGATTATTAACACGCCGCCTGCTGCTTCAATTCCCGCAATTACTCTTAATTACGGGTTATTTATAAATAAGGTAATTGATTTCTTTATTGTCGCATTTTGCATTTTCATGGTTGTAAAAGGGATCAACCGTTTAAAGAAAGGAAAGGCAAGTTAAGAGAAAAAATAAGGGGAGGCTGTAAAGCAGCCTGAGAGTCTCCGTTAGACGGAGTTACCCGATGAACCTGTTCGCCATTGCTTTAAGACAAGTGGCGAAATCCCGACAAATTATAATTTGTCGGGATCTGGATAATGCCAGCGTAGGGAAAACCAAGTAGTCAACCCTTATGCATCTGGCATAAGGGTTTTTCATTGCAGAAAGCAATGCGCCCGCGCAATTCAAATAAGCGCGGGGCGTAAACAGAAAGACAACACACCGGCGCATCAGATTGCGCCGGGTGTAGTTGCAGAAAGCAATGCGCCCGCGCAATTCAAATAAGCGCGGGGCGTAAACATAAAGATAACACCCAAAGAAAGGGGAAACAAGTGAAACTGGATGAGATAAAGATTTCTCGGGCCATAATTGAATCATACAGCCAGAAGCTTTTAAAGGCGCTGGACGTTGATGTGGCGATTGTTGGCGCGGGGCCAGCAGGCATGGTTTGCGGGTATTATTTAGCAAAAGCTGGAAGCAGGGTCGTGTTATTTGAGAAGAAACTTTCGGTTGGGGGTGGTATGTGGGGCGGCGGGATAATGTTTAATGAAATAGTTTTTCAGGAGTCGGCTAAGAAAATATTGGACGAGTTTCAGATTAAAACAAGAGAATATGAAAAAGGCTATTATCTTTGTGATTCTATTGAGGCAGTATCCACGATTTGCTCTAAGGCAGTAAAAGCCGGCCTTAAGATCTTTAACCTTTTTAGCGCCGAGGATGTCATGATACGTAAGAAAAAAGTCTGCGGTTTGGTGTTAAACTGGACCGCGGTTGAGATGGCAAGTTTACATGTTGACCCTATAACAATACGCTCAAAGTTTGTAGTTGATGCTACGGGGCATCCTGCTCAGGTGGCGCGGATAATTGAGAAGAAATCCGGTATCCGTTTAAATACAAAATCCGGCAAGCTTATGGGGGAGAATTCAATGTGGGCGGATGCGGGAGAGGATGCAATTGTAAGAAATTCTAAAAAGGCAGCCACTGGTTTTTATGTCTGCGGGATGTGCGCTAACGCTGTTATTGGGGGCCCCAGGATGGGACCTATTTTTGGGGGGATGTTATTGTCAGGTGAAAAAGTCGCTAAGGATATTCTCAAAAAGATATAGTGTAATGGAAGATTGATTTTTATCAATTGCCTTTGTGTTGGGGCGTGGTAAAATAAGAAAAAGGAGGCATTTATGTCCATAATAAAAGAATTTAAAGAGTTTGCAGTCAAGGGCGATGCTGTTGATATGGCGGTAGGCATTGTGATAGGAGCTTCGTTTAGTAAAATAGTTACTTCTTTGGTAGGCGATGTAATAATGCCTCCGATAGGAGTATTGCTCGGAGGGGTTGATTTTAAGAACCTAAAATTAATACTTAAGGAAGCGGTTATTAATACGCCGCCTGCTGCTTCAATTCCCGCAGTTACTCTTAATTACGGGTTATTTATAAATACGGTAATTGATTTTTTTATCGTAGCTGTCTGTATTTTTCTGGTAGTTAAAGGAATTAATCATTTAAAGAAAGATAAAGTAAAAACCCAATCTTAGTGAAGAAGACTATTTGGTTTATCCGCCATGGTGAAAGCTGTGCCAATATCGGAAAGAAAGGTTTCTCCCCGTCGGAAAATCCCTTAACTAAAAATGGGCTTAAGCAAGCTAAGGGGTTAGCCTTAAACTTTAAAGAAACCCCGTCTCTTATCATAGTCTCAAAATACCTGCGCGCCAAACAAACAGCGCAAGAAACAAGAGTAAAATTTAAGAATGTCCCTTGTGAGCAATGGGATGTGCATGAGTTTACCTATTTATCAGAGAAAAAATACCGCAATACCAATGTTACGCAAAGAACGCCTTTAGCAAAAAAGTATTGGAAAAAGTCAGATCCATTTTATTGTGATGGATATGGGGCAGAGTCTTTTCATGATTTTATTTCCAGGGCCAGATGCGCAATAAAAAGGTTAAAAAAGGTTAAGGGTAACTTTATAGTAGTTTTTACCCATGAACAGTTCATAAACGCTTGCCTGTGGTTAATGCGCAATAATTTTAGGCGTATTACGGGAAAACAGATGAAGATGTTCAGGGGTGAATTATTAAAGCATAAAATCAAGAATGCCGGTATAATAGAGGCAAAGCTGTAAGGCGCGTAAATATTACTTGTTCCTGTTAGATAGGATGATAAAATTAGATAATGTATTTTAAAAAGTATAGGGGAAGAATGGATTTTGTTAAGCTCTAAGTTAAAGATAGCATTTTTCTTTGGGCTTCAATATTTTGATGATTTTAGTCTTGGCAATACAATTGGTTATAGGCCTCGTATTAGTAAAACAAAATTTAGAATTACTTAAGCCGTAGTTTTAATATCAAAAAGGCGCAAGAAGCTGAAAAATAAAGCTTAAAGGAGTTTTTATGCTTAAGAGATTGGAGCGCTGGTTTAAACTAAGGTTTTTAATCATGTATCCGTTGGGGGCGTTATTGTTGATTTTTGCGGTTCCCGATGATAAATCTTTGATCCGCGGTATTGGTTTTATCTCCGCTGGGCTGTTGCTGCGCGTTTGGGCAAATGGCTATGCGATAAAAATGGACAAGCTTACTACTTCCGGGCCTTACGCTTTTATAAGGCATCCGCTTTATCTGGGGTCAGCGCTTGTTTTAACAGGGGTATTAGTGATGCTTAAGGTTTTTTACCTTGTGTTTTTATTCTTATTCTTATTTATGATGGTATATCGCAGGACAATCAGAAAAGAAGAAATGATGCTTCAGGAAAAGTTTAAAGAAGATTACCTTGATTATAAGAAGAATGTCCCGGCTTTTTTCCCGGCGTTGCGTGCTTATAAAAAAGGCGAGAAATGGCCGTTTAGTTTCAGCCGGCTTATAAGAAGCCAGGAGTATAAACTTTTTATCTGGGTTATTGTGCTTGTTATTGTGTTTCATTTGAAGGATGAGTTTATAAACGAGCAGGAAAAACTTAATGTGCGGATAGTAAGCTTAATTGCGGCGGCTTTTCTTTTAGGCTGCGTGGATTTGGTTATTGAATATATAAAAAAGAGGTTAGAGGTTGGTGCTGGCAAGGGGAAGGTTTCCTGATTATTCTGTTGCTTGGTAAGTTCTTTTACAGTAAAATAATCAAGGTGTCTTAAAAGAATAGATTTACAAAAGAGGTTAATAATGTACGAAACGTTTTATTATCATTCCCATTCAGGCCTGCAGACCGGGCTTGCCCCTGAACAGATGCGCCAGGTGTTAAAAGAAGAATCAGGACTTTTGTGGGTGGATATGAATGATATCGACGATATTGATATTGATATTCTAACCGATGTCTTTAGCCTGCACTCGTTGACCATAGAAGATTTTATCATGGTCAACGCCCGGCCCAAGATTGAGAATTTCCGCGATTACCTTTTTATGATCATGCTTTCCATGGATTCTCATGATAAGGACAAAGGAAAAGTTAACACTGCGGAAATAGATTTTTGTTTAGGAAAGAATTTCCTGATTACCGCGCACAATAATATCATCAGCCCCTTGTCTGTCAGCAAAGAAAGGATCAAGAAGCAGTCTCCGATTATAATGCACGGCGCGGATTTTCTGCTCTATTCGCTTGTGGATTCGGTCGTGGACAGCTATTTTCCTATTATTAATGAATTTGATAATATGGTTGATGAGATGAGCGATGAGCTTTTCCGCGACCCTTCCAATAGCACGCTTCATAAAATCTATAATCTTAAGAATTCCATTATGTATTTGCGCCGCACTATCGGGCCGCAGGCGGATCTGATGGCGCTTATGGCTAGAGGCGATTTTCCTTTGATCTGCGCTAACAATACGATTTATTTCCGCAATGTGCATGATAATATGGTCAGGCTTAATGATATCGTGGGCACCTCCCGCGATATTGTTACAGGCGCTATGGAAGCGTATGTATCGGTAATTTCAAACCGCTTAAATGAGATCATGAAGACGCTTACGGTTATTGCTACTATTATGATGCCTCTTACTTTGATTGCCAGTTTTTATGGGATGAATTTTAAATACATGCCCGAACTTTCCAGCAAATTCGGCTATCCTTTTGTTATAATCCTTATGATTTCTATAGCGGCGGTTATGTTGCGTTATTTCAAGCGTAAGAATTGGATCTAGCAGGAAAAGTTCTATAGCGCGGTATCTTTTTCTATCTGTTTTCTTTTCTCAGGAGAGCCCATCTTTTCTGCTATTGCAAGCGCAAATAAAAAAGCTGTCCCAGCGCCCCGAGAAGTAATAATATTCCCATCAATAACTACGGGTTCGTTTTTAAAAGAAGTGCTTTTCTCAAAATAATTCTCCATTCCCGGATAACAAGTGGCAGATCTATTTCTTAATATTCCCAAGGGGGCTAATACTATCGCCGGGGAGGCGCAGATAGCGGCAATGACTTTATTTTTAGCTGCCGCTTCGAGTATGAGGTTTTTTACTCGTTCTGAAGAAGAAAGATTCTTGGCTCCCAGGCTTCCCCCGGGCAGTATCAAAGCGTCAAATAAATTACCTGCTTTATCAAGCGTGGTATCTGCAACAACTACCAGCCCCCGGGAAGCTTTTACTTCTTTATTGCGCAAACCTGCTACAACTACCTCTGCGCCGGATCTGCGCAAAATATCTATACAGCTTACCGCTTCTATTTCTTCAAAGCCGTCAGCTAAAATTATCAATGCTTTCTTTCCCATAAAATCATTATATCAGAAAAAATATATTTGCTGGAAGTATTTTTTAAAGTAAAATATATGCATGCGCGCAATATTAATGTTAGTAACTTTAGTCTTATTGTTATGCGGATGTTCTGTAGCCGGGAACTACTCGCAGTTTTCCGGGATGGCGCAATTTTCTTCTTCCCAAAACCAATTAGCAAGGGATCTTTATGAGCAAAAAAAGCTTTTCCAGAAGCTTTTTAATGACGCAAGAAAAAGCAACATACATAAGGGGCAGCCTAAAGAAGAGATCCTGTATTTGTATAAACAGCCGCTTTTAGTGAGAAGGTCTTTTCTCGACGGGGGAGAGGTTTTTATTTACCACCATCCTGATATTTATTTTAATGGGCCGCAGGTTAAGCTTATTTTTAATAAGGATAACAAGCTTGATAACTGGCTGGTGACTGGGAATTAATATTGTTGTAAAGTGCCTGTTTGCGTGGTATAAAATATAGTTAAGATAACAAAAGGGAGAAAACCATGTTAGTAAAAGAGATCATGACAAGAGATGTTATTACCGTTACTCAAAAGACAACCCTTAAGGAATTAGCCAAAGTAATAAATTCAAATAGAATAAACGGCGCTCCGGTGGTGGATGAAATAGATGGCACCTTGATCGGAGTTATCACCATGACGGATCTGTTGAGGATGTTAAAGCATATATGTTTTTGGGATGAGATCGGCGCTCGTGATAATTCGCAGGCAGGCGTATTGGGTGTAGATATCAAAGATGCTTTATTAAAAGAAAAAGATAAGGCCGTAGTCGGCGCTAAGATGACTAAGGTTGTCCACACCGTAGAGGAAGATGATTCAGTAGATGAGGTTTTAGCTATGATGTGCCGGTATAATATTCATACCATTCCTGTAGTAAAGAACCATAAAGTAGTCGGGATTATTGGGGCAACCGATATCGTGAATTATTGTATTTAAAGAAAGAGGGCGCGTTGTTTTGTTTTATCAGGGTGCTTGTTTTATTGTTTTTTGCTAGCCAATCGGCCTTTGCGGCAGCTGCTATCCCGCAAAAACGCAAAGTAGTTATTCAGGAAGAAATACAGGTGCAGGGCCAGCCTTCTGAAGTATCCAGAAGTGTCCCCGGTGTTCCCGCAGGCGGGACAGTAATTCAGCCAACTCCTAATATAAATCAAAATCCTCCCGGGGCAAGCCAGGCTCCAGCGGCTTCTTCTGTGGGGATCTCCCAGTTTCCCGCTGATGCCCAATCAAGCCAAGTTATTGTTCCTCAAGAGCAGAAACCCAGCGAAGATTTCTACCTTTTAGTAAATTCCATGCGTTCTTCAAGCCAAAAATGGGCTAAAATACTTGACCAAAAGGTAAAGGAGCTTCTGGTCTATTATTTTATTACCGAATACAGCGAAAAGAATGTAAAGATTAAAAACGCCCCGGCAATGTATGTTAATTTCATTGACGATATGTCTATCCAGTCCCCTCAAATGTTAGAGCAGCCGCTTCCATTAATAATCCAGATAGCGGCTGTTATTGAATATGATTTTGATAATGGCCAAGATAAGGACCTGATGGCAAAAAGTATCCTTGGCGAAGAAGGGTATCTAAATAATAAAAAGCGTTTAGGTCTTAAATAAAATGGGTAAATTTATTTTCTTGGTCTTTGGTATCTTGATAGGATTTGGCCTGGGGTATTATATTGCAGATTCAAGAGAAACTGTGATTATACATAAAACCTCTAAGGCGCAGGAACCGGAAAAAATTTTTGTTAATGTTCCGGTACCCGGGCCTGAGCGCGTAGAATATAAAGTAATAGAGAAGACTCAGAGGGTTGTTCCGGATCTTTCGCTTCAAGCTAATGACCTCTCCCAAAAAAGCGCTTTATTTTCCGGTTTGATGAATAATTATAACGCACAATTCCAGGAATTATATTCTAAGATCAGCCAGCAGGCCAGGGTCAAAGAATATTTACGGCAGGAAGTTGATAAGGCCTCGCAGGCACAGTCTCTGGAGGCGTCTATTGTTCAGCAATCCCGTTATTCCGAGGCGCTTGTTGTGTATATAAACCTGCAGCAACAACTTATCATTTCCTATGCCAGTATCCTCCCAGAGGCGAAGAAATATATAGATTATTTAGAGAAAAGTCTAGCTTCAATCATAAAGCCAGTAATGACCGCTCCGGTGGCAGGAGGCAGGTAATATATGCCCAAGAGAATACTTATCGTGGATGATGAACAGGAGGCAAGGGATAACTTAGGTAATTTTTTATCGCGCCATATTGAATGCGAAATCAGGAAATCTTCAAACGGAAGAGATGCCTTGGAGATATTAGATAAAGAAAATTTTGATTTAATGGTTTTGGATATTAAAATGGCCGGGATATCAGGGATAGATGTTTTAAAGGCTGCCCGGGCGAATTACCCTTCTGTGAAAGTGCTTATTATAAGCGCATGGGATAGCCAGTCAGTGGCAGCGGAAGCATTGGAAGTGGGAGCAATTGATTATATCACCAAGCCCGCCAGCATGGATGTTGTTTTCCAGGCGGTAAAAAAGATACTTTCAGTTTAAGCCTTTAGATATGTTTGGGGTATTGAACAATAAGAAGCATGCTTGTTTTATCGGAATTGTTCTGGAAATAATGTTTGATATTGCTTTCAAAAGACAGGCAGTCCCCTTTTGCAAGATTATGTTTTTCCGCCCCCACCGCGCAGGTTATTTTTCCTCTTAGGCAGTACACCCATTTAAAAAATCTGCCTAACTGCAGAGGGTCTTCTTCGGCAGGGGTTGATTCTTTCTTGGAGAGCGTAAGTTCTTGGCATAAGAAATCAAGAGTATCGGAACTTATCATATCAATGCGGGAATTTTTATTGTAATTATAGCGGTTTATGCGTTCTTTCTTGCGGATGATCTGGGCTAATTTAGTTTCTTGGCTTAATGGAGGAAGGATGTCTTTTAAGCTTACCCCTAATCCCACGCAGAGTTGCTCAAGGGAGGAGATCCTGGCTCGGGTAAGCCCTTGCTCTATCCTCCAGATACTGTTAGGCTTAATGGCTTTATCCGCGAAGATGGCTTTTAGTTTTTCATAAAGCTGTTGGCGGGATATTTTCTTTTCTTGGCGCAATTTCTTCAGTTTTTCTTTTAAGGCTTCTGCCATTTTTGCCCCCTTATTTTATATTTTAATTAGCGATTTTTCTCTTGTCAAGATAAATTCTACTTAAATATGATAATCAGCCAATAATGTAGTTTGTTATGCATATATTTTGTTCGTAGATTATTTCTACATATATTACAGATTATTGATAATATGTAGAAGATATGCTATACTATAAAAGGGAATATCAGGGAGGCAACCATGGAATTTCAGAAAATAAGAGAAGAAATCAAGTGCGTTAATCTGGATTGTTTGCGTTGCGATTGCGATAATCTGTTTGAAGCAGTTGTGGTAAAAGAAAAGCTTAATGATGTAGTCGGCCGGCTGCAAAATCTTTTTGGCATGCCTGTCTGGCCATCAAACGAGCATCTGCCTTTGGTTGTTGAGAGGATGATCCAGGGATATGGCGGGATCATGCCCGGCCAAACCCTTTATTTTAGCCGTAAAAGTGATTTTCCTATCTTTGCTATGCTCTGGCCATGGCAAGATGGAGAGCATACAACAGTAAAGATCGCCCAGGTTGTTTGATAGGCCTTGACAAACCCGCCTGTTTGGGGGTACAATAACAAAAAATGAGCCAGAAGAATAATATTTTAGTATCAAATTTATTGAAGAGTAGCCTGATCATTCTTGAGCTTCAATCTAAAGATAAGAAAAGCGTTTTGCTTGAGTTGGTGGATTTAATCGCCAAGTCAAAGAAGCTTTCTGACAAAAAGGCCTTTAGCAAAGCTATTCATGACCGGGAGAAACTCGGGTCTACAGGTTTAGGGCAGGGCGTAGCTATACCGCATGCCAAATCAAAGGTGGTAAAGGGTTTTGTTTTGGTTTTTGCCCGCTGTAGCGAAGGCATAGATTTTGGGGCGCTAGATGGAGAAAAGACATATCTTTTTTTCTCGCTTGCTTCTCCGCAGCAAGACGTGGGGGTGCATTTAAAGCTTCTTTCCGAGATATCGCGCCTTGTTAAAGATAAATTCACTGTTGAATCGCTGAAGAAAGCCAAGTCCTGCCAGGAAGTGGTAAAGATTATTACCGCGATGGAGAAGCAATTTCCAAAATAAAAATATGATGATCAGAAAATATCTTATGCCTTATATTATAGGGCTATTTTTTTTATTGGGCGCATCCGGGAGTACTTGTGCCCAAGGCTTAACGGAAAAACCGGTACTGATGGTTTTTCATTCTCCGTCTTGTAAACATTGCGTTTTTGTTAAACAGCAGGTCATGCCGCAGGTGGAGAAAGATTTTAAAGGCAAGATCGCTATCCAGTATTTGGATGTAGGCAATATTGATAATTACAGGCTGCTTCTTTCGTTAAAGAAGCAATTTAAGCCCGAACTTAGGATAAACCTCCCGGTATTATTTATCTCCGGAGAATTCTTAACCGGAGATTCCGATATTAAGAAAGAAATATTTGCTTTCTTAAATGGCGCGCTTGTAAAATCCCGGCCTTCAGGTTTATTTAATCTGCCGGCGGTAGATTTAATTGAAAACTTTAAAAGTATCTATCCTTTGGCAATTGTGGGGGCCGGGCTTATTGACGGGATAAACCCCTGCGCTTTCAGTGTAATTATATTCTTTATTTCTTTTCTTGTCCTTCAAGGTTACCGCAAGAGAGAACTTTTTATTATCGGCATGGGTTTTATCGCGGCGGTTTTCTTAACCTACATACTTTTAGGCGTTGGGGTCTTTGGTTTTCTCTACAGCCTTAAAGGTTTCTGGCTTGTTATAAAGGCCGCTAACCTTGCTATCGGGTTTTTAAGCGTTATTTTGGGTTTATTGGCATTTGCAGACTGGATGCGCTATTTAAAGAGTAAGGATGCGCAAGAATCATTTTTGAAGCTGCCCGATAGCGTCAAGAATAGAATTCATAAAGTCATAGGAAACGCCTATCGCAGGAAAAATGATCAGGCTGTTTCAAAGAGCATGTTTAAACTTATCGCCGCAGCTTTTACTACGGGGATTATTGTTTCACTTCTGGAAGCAGTTTGTACGGGCCAGGTGTATCTTCCTACTATCAGTTTTGTTTTGAAAACCACTGAATTTAAAATGCAGGCGTTTTTATATCTTCTGTTATATAATCTTATGTTTATACTTCCCTTGTTGGTAGTCTTTGGTTTTGCGCTTCTGGGGGTGTCTTCAGAGAAATTTGCGTTAACCTTTAAGAAAAATTTCGCTGTGGTAAAGTTATTGATGGCGTTTTTGTTTTTGGCGTTGGGGGCATTTTTAATCTGGAGAGGATGATGAAAATAAAAGTTCTGGTGTTGGTGGGGTTGTTTTTGCTTTTAGCCGGGTTTTCTTATGTTTACGCAGAAGGTGTTTCTTGCGGTGCGAAAGAGCAGGAAAGCGATACTTGGGATTTTGGCAAGGTTAAAGAGGGGCAGGTTGTAAAACATTCTTTTGTCTTTGTCAATAATACCTCTAAACAGCTTGTCATTACCGACGTAAATACTTCCTGTGGTTGTACCGTGTCTGAAGCTAAGAATAAAACCCTTCAGCCCCAAGAGAAAACCAATATAGAGGTCGCATTTAATAGCAAAGGTTATAAGGGTGCTGTGCAGCAGTTTGTGTTTGTTGCTACTGATAATCCGGAAAAGTCCGCAGTGAAATTTACTATCAAGGCAGAAGTAGAAAAATAAGAAGGAGATATCGCTATGTTTTTCTTGAAGCTACGTATGTTTATTTTGACGGCAATTTTGTTCGCTATTGTCTATGGGATTATAGTGGCCATAGGCACTTATTTGGGTTTTGGCGATTTTTATTTTTATCTCGGGGTATCTTTTGTGATGATGTTTATCCAGTATATGATCGGCCCCAAGATCGTGGAATGGTCCATGCAGGTAAAATATGTTGACCGCAAACAACATCAAGAGCTTTTTGGTATGGTAGAAGATTTAGCCAAGAAAGCCCAAATACCTGCTCCAAAGATCGGCATCTCCAGTATGCCTATTCCTAACGCCTTTGCTTTTGGCCGCAGCATAAAAGACGGAAGGATTTGTGTTACAAGCGGGATTATGGAATTATTAAATCCGCAGGAATTAAGGGCTGTGCTGGGCCATGAGATGACCCATTTAAGAAACCGCGATGTTCTTACTATTACGCTTCTCTCAGTAATTCCCATGATCTTATACCGGCTGGCATGGAACTTTCTTTTCTTTGGCCGGCGCAGGGACCAGCGCTCCGGGAATACTGTTCTTATCGGAGTAGCCGCGTTTATTTTTTATTTTATTACCAACCTTCTTGTGCTTTATGCCTCGCGTATCCGTGAGTACTTCGCGGATAAAGGCTCAATAGAGCTGGGGAATAGCCCCTCCAGCCTTGCTTCAAGCTTATACAAGCTTGCCTATGGTTCGGCTAGGATGAGTAAGGAATCTTTGAAAGAGGTAGAAGGCCTGAAAGCGTTTTTTGTCAATGACCCTTCGCGCGCGCTTAATGAAGTCAGGCAGTTAAGCCAACTGGATATAGATAAAGACGGCACCATTGACCAGAATGAGCTGCGTGTTTTATTCAATAAACAAATTAAATTGAGCTGGGGGGATAAATGCTTAGAGCTTTTTAGCACTCATCCAAACATGCTTAAAAGGATCAAGCAGTTGAGCGCTTATAGGGGCATGGCAGTATCATAAAGAGTTGCTTTTCAATAGGATAGATGAAGGCCTGCGTATTAAAATACGGAGGTCTTTTTTTATGGTTCCCACGCTTCTTCGTCAAGCCGAAGCTGCGATCCTAGAAGTCCCGGCCTGGCGAAGCCAGCGTCGGGAGCGGGGGTGTCGCAGCGGGCTTTTTAATTGGTTGACACCGCCGGGAACATAGGATATAATATTTTGACTTATTAGTGTATTATAACTAAATATATAATATTATGGAACTGGAAGAAATTATTCAACAACGCAAGGATAAGCTTACAGCTTGGGAAGCTACAGGCAAGGCTTATCAGAGTGCGCCTGGCGACAGGGAAGAAATAGGCCCATTATTAAAGGATTTCCCGGAGGGCAAGAAAGTGGTTTTTGCCGGCAGGCTTACGGCAAAGCGCCTGCATGGTAAAGTTGTTTTTGCCGACTTAAGAGATTCAAGCGGCAAGATCCAGCTGTATGTGAAGAGCGATTTTGTGGGCAAGGATAATTTCTCTGCCTTTGATTCTTTGGATATAGCGGACTTTATAAGCGCAAGCGGAGAACTTTTTAAAACTCATACCGGGGAGCCAACGCTTAAGTTAGAGGCTTTTACCCTTCTTGCCAAGGCATTGAGGCCTTTGCCGGAGAAATGGCACGGCCTAAAGGACACAGAGACGCGTTACCGCCAAAGATACCTGGACCTTGTTTCTAATGAAGAGGTAAAAAAAGTCTTCCTGGCGCGTTCGCAAATAGTTAAGGCGATCAGGGATTTCTTAGATACAAAGGGATTTGTGGAAGTGGAAACCCCCATGATGCATAGCATCCCCGGCGGCGCAGCTGGCAGGCCGTTTAAGACTTTTCATAATGAATATTCCATGCAGCTTTTTATGCGCATTGCCCCGGAATTATACTTGAAGCGTTTATTGGTTGGCGGGATGGACAAGGTGTATGAAATAAACAGGAGCTTTCGCAATGAGGGGATATCTACGCGCCACAACCCGGAATTTACCATGCTTGAAGTTTATCAAAGTTATAGCAGCTGCCAGGGGATGATGCGCCTTGTGGAAGAGTTGGTCGTATCTTTAGCAGAAAAAACTTTAGGCGGTTTAAAATTAAATTACGACGGTAAAGAAATCGATTTGTCGCTTCCCTGGAAAGTAGTATCATTTGCGCAAGTGGTTAAAGAAAAGTTCGGCATACTTCCTGAAGATACCGCAGAAAAGATGCTTCAGAAATTACACGCGCATAACTTAAGCAAGGAATCCACAAAATTGACCCGTTCGCAAATTGCCAAAGTCATAGAAGAGGTTTTAGAAAAGGATATGAGTTTTAATCCGGTTTTTGTCACGGATTATTTCACGCATCTTTCGCCTCTTGCCCAAAGTAAGACAGATAACCCAAATATATGTGAGCGTTTTGAACTTTATATCGCGGGAATGGAAGTAGGTAATGCCTATTCAGAATTGAATGATCCGATAGAACAAAAGAGGCGTTTTGAGGAAGAGATAAAAGAGCAAGAAGCTGCGGAAAACAAAAGCGTAGATGAAGATTATTGCCTTGCCTTAGAGCACGGTATGCCTCCGGCAGGAGGATTAGGCGTAGGCATTGACAGGTTGGTCATGCTTTTAACCGGGCAGACTTCTATAAGAGACGTGATTTTATTCCCTCTTTTGAAAAAGCGAGAGGTGGGGTAGTTTTTTTATGCTTTGTAATCTTTGGCTGGCCTTTAGGTATATGAGGGCCAAGAAAAAAGAAGGGATCATATCTTTCACCGCGTTTATTTCGATGTTAGGCATCGCCATAGGGGTTTGTGTGCTGATCGTGGTTATCGCGGTGATGAGCGGGTTTGACCGTTATTTGGAAGATAAGATTATCGGCACCAATTCGCATCTTTTGGTGGAGTTTTATGACCCCGAGAGCGATATTGATGGCTTTGCCCAACAGCTTATCAAGATCAAAGATGTCCAGGCGGTAGCGCCTTTTATTTCGGGCCAAGCTTTTATTAAGACCGGAACCCAGGTGACAGGAACTGAAATAAGAGGCATTGATTCAAAAGCCCAAGAAAAAGTTTCCCGGATAAAAGAATATTTATCCTCTGGAAGCCTGCCTTCTAAAGAAAATGAGATTACCGCGGGCAAGGAATTCCTGCTGCGTGTGGGTTTATCTGTAGGGGATAAGATAAGTTTGATTTCACCAGTGACATTGAAGCCTTCAGACTTTATTATCGCGGGCGTATTTAACACCGGCATGTATACTTATGACGCAAGTTTAGTTTTGGCTAATATCGCGGGGCTTCGCCAGTTTTATAATATGCCCTCGGGCGTAAACGGATTTGCCGTCAGGGCAACTGATATTAAATATATTGAGAAAATAAAGAAAGATATTTATCAGAAGATCAAGTCAAAAAATAATTTTGAAGTTTTGACTTGGGCGGATGCCAACAGGAATTTCTTAAACGCGCTTAAGCTTGAGAAGATAGTGATGTTTATCGTAGTGACCATGACTACGGTTGTGGCAGCCTTCGGGATAGTAAGCGCGATGATCATGTCGGTGATGGCCAAGATCAAAGATATCGGGATATTGCGCTCTGTGGGAGCGCGTTCATCTGACATTGTAATGATCTTTCTTTTTCAGGGTCTAAGTATCGGGATAATGGGAATAGCCCTGGGGGCTTTCTTGGGAGTAGTTTTAAGTTCATCTTTAAATAATATCGTGGATTTTATCTCCCGCCTTCTCGGCAGAAGCCTGATCCCGCAGGATATATATTATTTTGACCGTATCCCCACGCATTTAGGCGTGTCGGATGTCAACTTTATTTGGGTGGCGGCTTTATTAATAAGCCTGGCGGCGAGCATATATCCGGCTTATTACGCGTCTAAAATAAATACCAGTGAGGCCTTAAGGCATGAGTGAGCATATTCTTAAAATCAATAATTTATCGCGCAGCTATCTTAATACGGGAACACGGGTAGATGTGCTAAAAGGGATAAACTGTCAGATAGCGCGTAATGATTTCTTGGCTATTCAGGGGCCTTCCGGGGCAGGTAAGTCCACACTGCTTCATATTTTGGGAGGGCTTGATAAGCCTTCTTCCGGAGAGGTTATTTTTGAGGGCGATGATATTTATAAAATAAGCGATAACAGAAGAGCGCTCTTGCGAAATCGCAAGATAGGTTTTGTTTTTCAGTTTTATCACCTTTTGCCGGAATTAAGCGCCCTGGAAAATGTTTTAATGCCCTGCTTTTTGCGTTCATGGTGGGAGAAGAAAAAATCGCTTTCTTACGCTAAATCCCTGTTTAGCTTATTCGGCTTAGAGAAAAGAATGCAGCATAAGCCGAAACACCTTTCCGGAGGCGAGCAGCAGCGCGTGGCGGTGATGCGCGCGCTTATTAACCGTCCGGCGGTTTTGCTTTGCGACGAGCCTACGGGAAACCTTGACTCTGAAAACGGCAAGAAAATAATGGATGCCATAAAAAGGGTGCATAAAGAAGAGGATGTCACGGTAGTTTTAGTCACCCATGACACAGAAATTGCCGAATGCGCTACTTTACGCGTGCAGTTAAAAGACGGTATCATATTAAATTAATTTGGAAATCAAGGGGGGAAGGCGATGAAGATCTATATTAATGGTAAATTTTACGACAGGGAAAATGCCAAGGTTTCGGTTTTTGACCACGGGCTTTTATATGGTGACGGGGTGTTTGAGGGGATCCGCTCTTATGGCAGGAGGGTTTTTAAGTTAAAAGAACACGTTGAGCGTTTGTATGAATCTGCGCATTCGCTAATGATTAATATCCCATTAAGCAAAGAGCAGATGATCCGCTCAGTGGTGAATACCTTGAAAGAGAATAAGCTCGATGATGGCTATATCCGCTTGGTGGTTACTCGTGGCGAAGGCGATCTGGGCCTTGACCCGCGTAAGTGTTATGGCACGCCAAGCGTCATTATTATCGCGGATAAGATCGCGCTTTATCCGGATAGGTTTTATAAACAGGGGCTTTCCATTATTACTGTGCCTACGGTGCGCAATTTGCCTGAGGCTTTAAATCCGCAGATCAAATCGCTTAATTATCTGAATAATATTCTGGCAAAAATAGAGGCCGCTAATTCCGGTTGCGACGAGGCGATTATGCTTGATTCGCTGGGGTATGTTGCCGAGTGCACAGGCGACAATATTTTTATCGTTAAGAATAAGCATTTATACACGCCTCCCCAATGCATGGGCACGTTACGCGGGATTACCCGGGACAGTATTCTTGAATTAGCCAAGGTTAATAAGATATTGGCGCATGAACACGTAATCACCCGTCATGAAGTTTTTATCTCTGATGAATGTTTCTTAACCGGCACTGCCGCAGAACTGATTCCGGTTGTTAAGGTGGATGGCAGATTAATCGGGTCTGGAAGGCCGGGGCCGATTACACTTAAATTATTGCAGGAGTTTAAGAAATTGACTAAAATAGACGGAGTTAAATATTAGATGGCACTTGCCAGTGGCAAGTGTTAATCAGGCATAAGCGCCAGAGGCATGCCTGATTCAAGTTAAATATTAATAAAAGTTAAAAGTAAGAATCACAAGTAAAGGGCAAAAGTTTTATGTTATGCGATATTTGTAAGAAAAATCAGGCTACGGTGCATTTAACCGAGATCATCAATGATCAGATGTCGGAGCTGCATCTTTGCGAGCATTGCGCGCAGGAAAAAAGCCATGATATGGAGCAGAAATTTGGCTTAAGCGATCTTTTAGCCGGACTTGTGCAGCCGGAGAAAATAACCGGAGAGAAAGAATCCGATGTTTTGCGTTGTCCGGTATGCAAATTAAGCTACGGGGAGTTTAAGAAAATAGGCCGTTTAGGATGCGCCAATTGCTATCATACTTTTAAGAAATACCTCGCCCCGTTATTAAAAAGGATCCATGGTTCAAGCCAGCATATTGGTAAAAAGGCAGTTGTTATGGAACTAGAAAAAGAAGAAACGTTTAAACCCCAGGAAGACCTGCGCGCGAAGTTGCAGAAAGCCATTGAGAATGAGGAATTTGAGGAGGCTGCAAGAATCAGGGACCAGATAAGGCAGCAAGAGAAGAATGCAAATCAATGATTTTCTAAACCATACCAGTGAATGGCTGCGAGGCACCGGCCCCAATGCCGATATTGTTATTTCAAGCCGTATTCGTTTGGCGCGAAACTTGAATAAATTTTCTTTTCCGCATTGGGCAGCAAAAAAACAATCCGAAGATGTGTTGGACCTGCTTGAAGAGAAAATTAAGCTTGTCCCTTCGCTTGCGCAAGTGCATTTTTTGCGTTTAGCTTCTATGGATGCGGTGGATAAGCAATTTTTGGTAGAGCGGCACTTGATGTCTTTGGAGCATGCGCAAAAAGATACAAGCCGCGCCGTAGCCATTGACCATGATGAAATAATCTCAATTATGGCCAATGAGGAGGATCATTTAAGGATACAGGTTATGCAGTCAGGTTTTAACCTGCATCAGGCTTGGCAGGTCGTAAATATCATTGATGACGAATTATCTAAAGTATTGGATTACGCGTTCTTGCCGGAATGGGGATATTTAACGGCATGCCCCACTAACACCGGCACAGGCATGCGTTCTTCTGTGATGCTGCATCTGCCGGCACTTGTGATGACCCGCCAAATTGACCGGGTCTTGGCTGCGATCTCAAAGTTGAGCTTTACTACCCGCGGGCTTTTCGGGGAAGGAACCCAGGCGACAGGAAATCTATTCCAAGTTTCTAATCAGGTTTCTTTGGGGGTGAAAGAAGAAGAAATAATTGAGAACTTAAACGGCTTAATAAAGCAGATCATTGACCAGGAGAATCAGGCGCGTCAGGCGGTATTTGAGCGTAATAAGGAATTTTTGGCTGACCGCGTGCATCGCAGTTTTGGGATACTCAAAAACGCGCGTATTATTTCAAGCAATGAAACGATTGAACTTCTTTCCATGGTCAGGCTGGGGTGCGATTTGGGTTTAATCGATAAATGTATGGATAGGCGGGTCATCAATGAGTTATTTATTATTACACAGCCCGCGCATTTGCAAAAACTTGAGAATAAGAAATTATCTTCACAGGAAAGGGATATTAAGCGCGCGCAATTGATAAGGGATAAACTCAAAATATAATTATTTTTCTATAGGAGTGGATTATGGGAGGAGAAATGTTTAATCGCTTTACCGAAAGAGCAAGAAAAGTTGTAATCTTAGCTAAAGAGGAAGCCAGAAGGTTTAATCATGATTATATCGGTACCGAGCATATTTTGCTTGGGCTTTTAAGAGAGGGTGAAGGAGTAGCCGCTGCGGTTTTACAGAAAATGGGGACATCTCTGGAGAATATCCGCCTTGAAATTGAGAAGCTGGTTCAGCCCGGTCCAGCAACCCAGATCATTGGAGATATCCCCTTTACCCCGCGGGCAAAGAAAGCATTAGAATTGGCTGCTGAAGAGGCGCGCGCCTTAGGGCATAATTATATCGGCACGGAACACTTGCTTTTGGGCCTTATTCGTGAAGGCGAAGGAGTGGCTTCCCAGGTGTTGTTAAATCTAGGCCTTGATTTAAATGCTGTTAGAAGTGAGATCATGGAGCTTTTAGGTTCGGCGCTTCCGGGATTCGGGCAGCAGCAACAACAGCAGGCAAAGACTAAAACTCCTGCTTTAGATGCTTTTGGAAGAGATCTTACTGCTTTAGCCAAAGAAAATAAACTTGATCCGGTTATCAACAGGCATATGGAAATAGAACGGGTTATTCAGATATTAAGCCGCAGGACAAAAAATAATCCGGTGCTTTTGGGTGAAGCTGGCGTAGGCAAGACCGCGATCGTGGAAGGCCTTTCGCAGGCGATAGTTTCCGGGAATGTCCCGGAAGTTTTGCGTAATAAGAGGCTTATTGTTCTAGACCTTGCCCTGATGATCGCCGGCACCAAATACCGCGGCCAGTTTGAAGAAAGAATAAAAGCGGTAATGGAAGAAATCAAGCGTTCGCAGGACGTGATTATCTTTATTGATGAATTACATACTTTGGTTGGCGCTGGAGCTGCTGAAGGAGCTATCGACGCCTCTAATATATTAAAGCCGGCGCTTTCCCGGGGGGAAATTCAGTGTATTGGAGCCACTACGATCGATGAATACAGAAAACACATTGAAAAAGACGCAGCCTTAGAGCGCAGGTTTCAGACGATAATGGTTGAGCCGCCTTCGGTTGAACAGACAGTTGAGATATTAAAAGGTTTAAGGGATAAATATGAAGCGCATCACCGGGTTACTTTCCGCGATGATGCCCTGGAGGCGGCGGCAAAATTATCCGACCGTTATATTTCAGGCAGGTTTATGCCGGATAAGGCCATTGATATTATTGATGAGGCAGGCGCGCGCGCCAGGCTTAATGTGCTGATTGTTCCGCCGGAGATAAAAAAGCTTGAAGAAAAAGTAGAATCTATCCGCAAGGAGAAAGAGGCGTTTATCAAGAGCCAGGATTTTGAGAAAGCAGCTTCTTTAAGGGACCAGGAAAGGGTAGCGCGCCAGGATTTGGAGAAATTAAATAAAGAGTGGTCGCAGGCCAAAGATAAAACCCGTCCTGAGGTCACGGAAGAAGATATTGCTAAGATTGTCGCGCAGTGGACGGGTATCCCGATTATCCGCCTTGAACAAAAAGACAGCGAGAAGCTTTTAAAGATCGAAGAAGAATTGCATAGCCGGGTTATCGGACAAGACGAAGCCATAAGCGCTATTGCTCATGCGATCAGGCGTTCCCGCGCCGGGATCAAAGACCCTCGTCGCCCGATAGGCTCTTTTATTTTCTTAGGGCCCACTGGCGTGGGCAAGACGCTTCTTGCGCGCGCCTTAGCTGATTTTATGTTCGGCGATGAAGACGCGCTTATCCAGCTGGATATGTCGGAATATATGGAAAAATTCAATGTTTCTCGTTTAATCGGCGCCCCTCCGGGATATGTGGGTTATGAAGAAGGCGGGCAATTAACCGAGAAGGTAAGAAGAAGGCCGTATTCAGTGATTTTACTTGATGAAATTGAAAAGGCGCATCCGGATGTTTTTAATTTATTGTTGCAGGTTTTTGAGGATGGCAGGCTCACGGATAGCTTTGCCAGAAAAGTGGATTTTAGAAATACGCTTATGATTATGACTTCAAATGTGGGGGCGGAACTTATCCGTAAGGCCGGTTCCTTGGGGTTTCGTAACCAAAAAGAAGAGGTTACCTATCAGGAAATGAAAGATAAACTTCTTGAAGAGGTAAAAAAGACATTTAAGCCGGAATTCTTAAATCGCATTGACGATATTATAGTGTTCAGGCCGCTAATCAAAGAGGATCTGGAGAAGATTATTGACCTTGAAATAAATATGTTCTCCTCAAGACTTAAAGAACAGGGCCTGCACATTGAAATTACCAAGCAAGCAAAAGACCTTCTTATAGAAAAAGGCTTTGACCCGGTGTTTGGGGCGCGGCCTTTGAAGCGCACGATCCAGCGCTTCTTAGAAGATCCCTTGGCTTCAGAGATAATTTCCAAGAGATTCACCAACGGCAAAACAATAAAGGTGACCCGCAAAAATGACGATCTGGCATTTGAAACAAGCGTTGATTAATTTTTTCCTGACCATCGGCAGAACAGTCGTTGATACGATGTATTTCCTGGGCGGGATGACCAACCTTGCCTTTCAGTCTATTTACCTTATTTTTGTCCCTCCTTTTAAACGTGATAAATTCTTTGAGCAGGCAAAGAAAGCAGGGTTTGATAGCCTGCCGATTGTTTCATTGGTAGCGCTTTTTATTGGGTTTATCTTCGCGCTTCAGACCGCTTATTTTATGCAACGGCTGGGTTCAGAGATTTACATCTCCAGTATGGTGGCTTTATCATTGGTCAGGGAATTGGGCCCAGTGTTAACTGCTCTGATAGTTGCCGGAAGAGTGGGTGCGTCTATTACCGCGGAATTAGGCTCCATGCAGGTTACCGAGCAGATAGATGCCCTTGAGACCTTTGCTACTAATCCCATAAAGTATCTTGTTGTGCCGCGTCTTTTAGCACTTGCCTTCATGGTACCGCTTTTGACTTTGTACGCGGATATTATCGGGATATTAGGTAGTTATATTATTTGTGTATTTAGGTTAGGTATTTCCAGTGACATGTACCTTAATGTCACTTTTGATTCTCTTCTGTATAAAGATCTTTTTACAGGATTATTTAAGACGACGTTTTTTGGAATGATTATCGCTTGGGTAAGCTGTTTTGAGGCATTTAATGTGCAGGGAGGCGCCGAAGGCGTGGGCAGGGCGACTACGCGTTGTGTGGTGACTTCGTTTATAATGATAATCGTAGCAGATTGTTTCTTTACTGCTTTATTTTACTTTATATTCCCATGATAGACATAAAAAACGCGACTAAAGTTTTAGGTGGGCGCAAGGTTTTAGATGGTTTAAACCTTAGAGTTGAAGCCGGAAAAACTTGTGTTATTATCGGCAGGTCTGGCTGCGGCAAGAGTGTCTTGTTGAAACATATAGTAGGGATACTCAAACCGGATAAAGGCGAGATTGTTGTTGATGGTAGAGATGTCTCTCAATTAAATGAAAAAGAAATAAACAAAGTCAGGATGAAGATTGGCCTTGTGTTTCAGGGCGGGGCACTTTTTGATTCTATGACTGTGGCGGAGAACGTGGGGTTTGGTTTGATTGAGCATCATAAGCTTCCCCAAAAAGAGCTGTTAGAGCGCGTGGAAGAATCTTTAGCGCTTGTGGGATTGTGTGGCATAGGTAATTTGATGCCCGCGGAGTTAAGCGGTGGTATGAAGAAGCGCGTATCTTTGGCCCGCGCAGTCTGCATTAGGCCAGAAATTCTTCTATACGATGAGCCCACTACCGGGGTTGATCCAATTACCGCAGATAGTATTGATGAGTTAATAATAAGCATGCATGATAAATTAAAGGTCACTTCAATTGTAGTTACCCATGACATGAGAAGTGCTTATAAGGTAGCTGATAAGATTGCTATGCTCTATCAGGGCAAGATTATCGCTGAAGGATCACCTGATGAAATAAAAAATACAGCGCATCCGGTGGTGCATCAGTTCGTTAACGGCCTTGCCAACGGGCCTATAACCGAGACTTTGGGTTGCCTAAGATAAACGGAGGATAAAAATGATATTCGGTAAAACAAAATTAGAATTAAAGGTGGGGATATTTGTCTTTATCGGTTTTGTGATTTTAGCAACGTTTATCCTGTCTATTGGAGGTTTTAAGACCTGGTCTTCAGGTTATAAAATAAATTGTATTTTTAATTTTGTAAATGGGGTAAAGCTGGGCGCTCCGGTACGTGTGGCAGGAGTAGATGTAGGAGTAGTTAAAAAGATAGATTTTATGTCTTGTCATGAAGGCAGGCAAAAAATAAAGATTACTTGTTGGTTAAGAAAAGATGTGTTTATCCCGGTTGATTCGCAGGTTTGGGTGAATACATTGGGCCTGCTGGGAGAAAAGTATATTGAGATTATGCCGGGCAAGAATTATGCTTCTTGTTTGGGGCATAAACAGGAGATCGTAGGTAATGATCCTATGGCAACACAAGAAATGGGGGAGCTTCTTAAGGGTATTGGGAATAATTTAGGCGCAATATTAAATAAGGTAGAAAGCGGAGAAGGCACTTTAGGCATGTTTATAAATGACGGTACTTTGTATAATGAATTAGAAGCGTTTGTCGCTGATATACGTAAGAATCCCTGGAAACTTTTCTTCCGCGCCAAAGAAGTAAAATAGGTTTTTTATGAAAAAAAGCGTTGTTTTTAGCTGCAGCTCCTGCGGTTTTCAGTCTCCCAAGTGGCTGGGCAAGTGCCCGGATTGCGGAAAGTGGAATTCCTTTATAGAGGAAGATTACCAGGCCTGCCAGTCTCAAGATAAACAAAAGTCAAGCCTGTATAAAGAAGGGCCGGTTCTTTTAAAAGAGCTTGAAAAGGGGACAGAGAAAAGGATTAAAACCGGGATCGCTGAATTTGACCGCGTGTTAGGCGGAGGCCTAGTCGCAGGATCAGTTGTGCTTATCGGCGGAGACCCGGGAATAGGTAAATCTACTATTGCTTTGCAGGTCTGCTGCGGATTAGCCGTAGATAAGAAAGTCCTTTATGTAAGCGCTGAAGAATCTGTTGTTCAATCCAGCTTACGCGCCGCACGGTTAGGCGAGAAGTTTAAAGCCGATAAGCTTTATATTGTTAACCAGACGGATTTATCTTTAATTGTTGAATATATAAATAAGATCAAGCCTGATGTGGTGGTAGTGGATTCGGTTCAGGTTATTTTTGACCCCAATATCGGTTCGGCTTCCGGAAGCGTAGCTCAAGTGCGTGAATGCGCCGGGATGTTAACTCAGATTGCCAAGGCAAAGGAAATTTCCCTTTTTATTATAGGCCATGTTACCAAAGACGGTTCTATCGCCGGCCCGCGCGTATTGGAACATATTGTGGATACGGTTTTATATTTTGAGGGCGACAGGTTTTCCGCGTACCGGATCTTGCGCGCGGTAAAAAACCGTTTTGGTTCAACAAATGAGATCGGTGTTTTTGAGATGACTAATGAGGGGTTAAAACAGGTAGCTAACCCTTCAGAGATATTCTTGGCAGAGAAACCTAAAGCAGTGGCGGGGTCTGTGGTGACTTCTGTTTTAGAAGGAACCCGTCCATTGTTAGTTGAGATCCAGGCTTTGGTTAGTAAATCCAGTTTTGGGTACGCGTTAAGAAGAAGCCAGGGGTTTGATGCTAACCGCTTGAATATAATTATCGCGGTTTTAGAGAAAAAGATAGGATTCCATTTAGAGCTGGAGGATATTTTTATTAATGTGGCAGGCGGCATGGAGATAGATGATGCTGCCGCGGATTTGGCAGTTGCGGTGGCAATCGCTTCGTCTTTTAAAGATAAAGTTGTTCCGGAAGATGCTATTTTCTTAGGTGAAGTAGGTTTATCCGGAGAAGTAAGAAGTATCGCGCAAGTTGCTTCAAGAATTAATGAGGCTTCAAGGCTGGGATTTAAGCGTTGTTTTATATCAAGCAATATGAAAAAAGGTACAAATAGCGGTAAATTTGGTCTAGAGATAATCCCAGTCTCAAGTTTAAAACAAGTTTTGGATATTATATTGAAATAGGTGGTACATTTTATACTAACACCTTTGCCTATCGGAAGGCAAAGTGTGCGTTTTCTACGCAAGGAGGTTCTATGAATTTATTATTGCTTCGTATTTTGTTTATAGTTGGTAGTTCGATCGCGGGTTATCAGGCCCTTCCATTTGGAAACCCAAATATTTGGGGCGCGGTTATCGGAGCCGTAGGAGGATTAGTAATTATTATTATGGAGATTGGTTTGCGTACGGTTTCAGTAAGGGGCCTGTCCAGCTCTGTTTTTGGCTTGATCTTAGGCTTGATCATGGCCAAGCTTGTTACAGACGCCTTTGTCTTGGCGCCTATCCCTGTGGATTCCCTTCCGATCGTGCGGCTTATATTGACTCTTATTTTTTGTTATCTGGGAATGGTTTTGGGTTTGCGCGGTAAAGATGAGTTCAATATTATTATCCCTTATGTGCGCCTTAAAAGGCAAGATCAATGGGAAGAGTTAGTTATATTAGATACAAGCGTGATCATTGACGGGAGAGTCCAGGATATTTTAAAGACCAAATTCTTAGACGGTAAGGTTGTTATTCCAAGGTTTGTTTTAAAAGAGCTGCAGCAGATCGCTGATTCTACTGACCCGATAAAACGGCAAAGGGGTAGGCGCGGCCTTGAGGTTTTGCACGCGATACAAAAAGAATTAAGCCAGGATATTATCCTTAATGAAGAAGAATTCCCGGAAACTGTTGAGGTGGATGCCAAGCTTATTAAACTGGGAAAGCTTTTGGATGCGAAAGTCATGACCGTGGATTTTAATTTAAACCGGGTGGCAGTTTTACAAGGGGTAGGCGTTCTTAATATTAATGAGTTGGCTAATGCCTTAAAGCCGGTAGTTTTCCCGGGGGAGAAAATGCAGGTTAAGCTTATTAAAGAAGGCAAAGAGCATAATCAGGCAGTAGGGTATCTTGACGACGGCACTATGGTTGTGGTAGAAGACGGCCGAAGATTAATCGGTCAGGAAGTAAGAGTAGAGGTTACTTCTGTTTTACAGACGCAGGCCGGCAGAATGATTTTTACAAAGTTAGAGCACCAATAATGGTAACAGCAATAGTTGTCGCGGCGGGAAAAGGCAAGCGCCTGAAATCCCGCGTAGCTAAACCCTTAATAAAATTATCCGGCAAGCCGCTATTGGCTTATTCTTTGGAAGTATTTAACCGTCATCCGTGCATAGACGAAATTATTGTCGTAGTCAATAAGCGTATCTGTCAGGAAGTTTTTAAGATTATTCGTCGTTACCGGATAGATAAAGCGGGAAAAATAGTTTTAGGCGGTTTAAGGCGGCAGGATTCTGTAGCTTGCGGATTGAGTCAAGTCAGTAATTGTTCAGAAATAGTCTTAATTCATGACGCCGGCAGGCCCTTTGTAACCGGTGAAATTATAAGCCGGGTCTTAAAAGAAGTCTCAAAAAGTGGGGCGGCAGTGGCGGGTGTGCCGGTTAAGGCGACGATAAAACAAGTCAAAAGGAAAAAGGAAAAAGGAGAAATTATAAGTAAAAATCCAAAAGTTCAGAATCAAATACTCGTAGAAAAAACATTAGATAGAAAACTCATTTGGGAGGCGCAGACGCCGCAAGGCTTTAAGAAAGATATTATTTTAAGCGCGTACAAGAAGTACGGTAAATTTGATGTAACCGACGATGCTATGCTTGTAGAGAAAACAGGGCATAAGGTCAGCATGGTTTTAGGCGCTTATAGCAATATTAAAGTTACAACTGCCGAAGATTTGGTTATCACCGGAGAGATCATCAAAAGAAAGGATTAGTTTTTATGCGCGTTGGTATAGGTTATGATTTACATAGATTAGTTAAAGGCAGGCCGCTTTTTATCGGAGGAGTGGAAATTCCCCACAGTAAAGGGCTTTTAGGGCATTCAGATGGGGATGTCCTGTTGCACGCCATATGTGACGCGCTTTTGGGAGCGGTTTGTGAGGCGGACATCGGAGAGCAGTTTCCGGATAATGAGCCGCGTTTTGAAGGTATCGCCAGCACCGAGCTTTTGATTAAAGTCTATGAATTAATCCGTGACAAAGGCTATAAGCTTATCAATATTGATACAGTTATTATCGCCGAGGAACCTAAGCTGGGTGTTTATAAAAAACAGATACAAGAGAATCTGGCGCGGATTTTAGACCTGCGCGCAGATTGTATAAGTATTAAGGCTAAAACCAATGAGGGTTGCGGGGAAACAGGCAAGAAAGAAGCTGTTGCCAGTTATGCCGTAGCAATGGTGGCTAAGGAGGAATAATCAATATGGCTATTATTTCCCAGATTATATTTATTTTGCTTGTTTTGTATATTCTAAAGATAGCTTTTATAGCTTTAATCTTTAATAAAGAGATCAGCTGCGCCAAGGCCAAGGATCCTGCGGCAAAGGGGTTATTGGAGATTATTGTGCTTTACCCGGGGCTGCACGCCATAATCTACTACCGCATCGCGCATTTTCTTTATAAAATAAATCTTGTATTTTTTGCCCGCTGCATAAGCCAATTCGCGCGTTTTACTACCGGCATTGAAATCCATCCCGGCTCAAGAATTGGCAGGGGGCTTTTTATTGACCATGGCTTGGGAGTAGTTATCGGTGAAACTGCGGTTGTGGGAGATAATGTGCTTCTTTATCAGGGGGTTACCTTAGGAGGAACTGGTATCCAGCAGGGCAAGCGCCATCCAACTGTTGGCAATAATGTGGTTGTTGGAGCGGGAGCAAAAGTTTTGGGCAATATTACTGTTGGAGATAACTCTTACATTGGAGCAAACGCGGTTGTAATAAAAGATGTGCCGCCTAATTCCACGGTAGTGGGTGTTCCGGGAAAGATTACCAAGCAGGACGGCAAGAAAATAGAAGTAAACCTTGATCATATTCATACCCTTGACCCGATCATGCAATCAATAGAAGAATTGGAAAACAGAATTAAGAAATTAGAGAAATAATAATTAATAGATTTTTGCTTCTGTCGAAATCAAGCCAAGCCATGCGCAAAAATCTAATATAAAAGTATGACTACTATGATTTATATTTATAATTCTTTAGAGCGTAAAAAAGAAGAGTTTGTTCCTTTAAGCCCTCCTAATGTTAATATCTATACCTGCGGAGTAACGGTTTATGATCAAAGCCACATAGGACACGCCAGAAGCCTGTATATTTTTGATGTTATCCGCCGTTATTTAAAGTATAGAGGTTTTAAGGTCAATTTTGTGCGCAATATTACCGATATAGACGATAAGATCATCAAGCGCGCCAATGAACTAAAAACTGATTGGAAAGAACTGGTTGATAAATATATCAAAAGTTATCATGAGGATTTAGACAGCCTGGGTATTCTGCGAGGGGATTTTGAGCCGCGGGCAACGGAAAATATTCCGGAGATGATAAAATACATCGAGGCATTGATTGAAAAAGGCCATGCCTATGAAGCAGGAGGCGATGTATATTTTAATGTGAGAAGTTTCCCTGATTATGGAAAATTATCGGGGCAGAATATAGAAGAGATGGAAACTGGCGCCCGGATTGATCCATCAGAACACAAAAAAGATCCTTTAGATTTTGCGCTCTGGAAGAGATCAAAAGAAAATGAGCCGTTTTGGGAAAGTCCTTGGGGAAAGGGCAGGCCAGGTTGGCACATAGAGTGCTCGGTGATGAGCCAGAAGTTTCTAAAGACGGACACCTTGGATATTCACGCAGGGGGAAGAGATTTAATTTTCCCGCATCATGAGAATGAAATCGCCCAAGCAGAAGCCTTGACGGAAAAGCCTTTTGCCAAATATTGGATGCATGGGGGGTTATTGACTATCAACGGCCAGAAGATGGCAAAGTCATCAGGGAATTTTATTACCATAAAAGATTTTATGGATAAGTATAAGAACGCAGATTTCCTGAAATTATTCTTCTTATCCGCGCATTACTCTAGCCCCATGGATTACACTGATGAGAAAATAAGCGAAGCAAAACAAGCGTTGGAACGGATTTCGATACTGTTTGGGAAAATAGAGAGCCAGAAGTCAGAAATCAGAAGCCGGAAGTCAGAAAAGATACCGCAGATAGAAAAAGTTAAGGATGATTTTGTCAAGGCTATGGATGATGACTTTAATACTCCTCAAGCATTGGCGAGTATCTTTGAATTAGTGAATTTAACCAATAAAAATATCAATGATCCTTATTTTGTCTCTCATGCTAGAAGTCTTTTAAAGGATTTGTCAGGTTTGTTGGGTTTAAAACTTGATTTTACTGCGCAAGGACTAGAAGATGATGCTGACGCGATTAAAGTTTTGATTGATAAAAGAATTGCGCTTAAGAAAGAAAAGAAATTTTCTGAAGCAGACCAAATTAGAAAAGATTTGGAAGCAAAAGGCGTAATTTTAGAGGATACCAAAAACGGCACCACCTGGCGTAGGAAATTATAGATATTTTTAGCAGGTAAAACCATAATTTAAAGCTCAAAACGTTTTAAATTTTACACTATAGTTTTTCGCTTTACGCTTTTAGCTTTGCGCTTTTAAGGCAGAGAAACATGCCTCGGTATTTGTAAAAACAATGATTGGGGGATTTAAAAAGATTTTAGGATTACACCTGGAAGTTTGTCAGCGTTTAATTATTTCTTGATGGTTTTTGCTGGAGGCACATTAGTCCCGACGTTACGTCGGGATCAGTGCCGGAAGCAAAAACCAGAAAGCAGACTTAAGGAAACTATGAAGGGTAGATTTATTACATTTGAAGGTTCTGAGGGCTGCGGGAAGAGTACGCAGTCGCATCTTCTTTTTGAGTATCTTAAAAAGAAGCGTCATAAGGTTATTTTTTTACGTGAGCCGGGGGGAGTAAAGCTAAGCGAGCAAATTCGCAAGCTTCTTCTTGATCCTAAAAGCAAGATTTCTCCTGAAGCAGAAACCCTTCTTTATATGGCCGCTCGTGCGCAGGTGGTGGATGAAATTATCAAGCCGGCTTTATCAAAAGGAAATATTATTGTCTGCGACAGGTTTTTGGATTCTACAATTGCTTATCAGGGGTATGGCTTAGGCATAGATATAAAGGCGATTAAATCCATGGGAGCGTTTGCTACTTGCGGGATTAAACCCGATCTTACTATTTTTCTGAACCTGCCGGTCAAAGATGGCCTGAAACATCGTCAGAAGAACAAGGATCGCATTGAAAGCCGTGATATTGCTTATCACGCGCGTGTGCATCAGGGATATTTGAAATTGGCGCGCTTAGAACCCAAAAGAATCAAGGTTGTGAATGTGCAAGATAATAAGGACAAAACACAAGAGAATATAAGATTGTTAATAGATAGATTGTGGTTGCGACGCCCCGACCTAACGAAGTGAGTGTCGGGGGGAGAGTTGGCTCAATGGATTTTGCAGAGATTAAGGGGCAGGATAAGGCAATAGGGCAGCTTGAGAAATATTCTTTTGCCAAGCGCATGGCATCTTCCTATCTTTTTACCGGCCCTGAAGCCGTAGGTAAAAAACTTACTGCTTTGTCTTGGGCTAAACAGCTTAATTGTCAGGCGCCAAATCCGCAGGCATGCGGCTTGTGTGGTTCTTGCATAAAAATAGATAAGCTTGTCCACCCGGACGTGCATTTGTTTACTTCCGAAGAAAACGACCAGCTTGAGTCGGTAAAGATAGAGGATATCCGTCTTTTGCAAAAAGAAATAAATTTAAAGGCCTACGAGGGCAATTACAAAGTTTTTATTATTGATAATGCCCATAACTTAACCCTTGAAGCGGGAAACGCGCTTTTAAAAGTTCTTGAAGAGCCGCCAGATAAAAGTTTGATCATACTTATTACGCATAAACCTTCTTTTATGTTAAAGACAATTGTTTCGCGCTGCCGGGTGGTAAAGTTTTTTCCTTTAAAAAGAGATTTCTTAAGCGCGCAATTAGAAGAAAGTTATTTTCTTAATAAAGAAAAGGCGCATTTTTTGTCATATTTCTCTGAAGGAAGAATTGGTTTGGCCTTGCGGATCAAGGATTCTAATATATTAGAGAAGAAGAACATGATCTTTGAAGATTTTTTTGCTTCGGGTAAGGCGGTTACCGAGAAAACCTACGCCCTTGATAAGAATGAAATGTATCTAATCTTAAATGTTCTTTCTTTGTGGTTGAGGGACTTGTATCTTTTAAAGACTGCCGGCACATCCTGCCGCGTTATTAACCTTGATTATAGGGATAAGTTGATTGCCTTATCTAAGAAATATACTATTGCTAATCTGGAGGCATTCTTAAAGGAAATAATGGATGCCTTGAATTACACAAAACAAAATGTCAATCCGCGTCTTTTATTTTCACATCTACAGCATGTTTTGAAAGGATAAATCTCATGGAAAAGACAATAATGGTGCGTTTAAGGGCTTGCGGACAGGTTTGTACCTGTTCGGGCGCCTCTTTAGATATTAAAGAAGGATGTTTAGTCATAGTTGAGCATGACCGGGGCATTGACTACGGAAAAGTAGTTTCTCCTAATGAGCCCACGGTAGCCAACAGCGCCAAAGAAATAATAAAAAAGATAGTGCGCCAGGCAGCCGAAGCAGATGTTAAGCAGATTGAGGAAAACAAAATAAGAGCCAAAGAGGCGTTTACTTCATGCGTTAAGAAAATAGAAGAGCATAAATTGGATATGAAGCTTGTGGCAGCAGAGTATTCTTTTGACCGCACCAAGATAATTTTCTATTTTACCGCATCTGGCCGAGTGGATTTTCGTGAGCTGGTAAAAGACCTGGCAAAGGTCTTTAAGGCGCGCATTGAATTGCGCCAAATTGGCGTGCGCGATGAGGCCAGGCTTTTTGGAGGCATTGGCTCTTGCGGCAGGGAACTTTGCTGCAGGAAATTCTTAAAAGATTTTGAGCCGGTAACCATTAAAATGGCAAAGGAAGAGGGTTTGCCTTTAAACCCGCCCAAGATCTCAGGTCTTTGCGGAAGGCTTATGTGTTGCTTAAGTTATGAATATGATACTTATAAGGCGCTTTCTAAGGGCCTGCCTCGCGAGGGAGAGAAATTAACTTGTCCTCAAGGCAAGGGCAAAGTTATTTCAGTTAATGTCTTTAAGCGCAAAGCCACTCTTGAGCTTGAAGAGGGCGGATATGCGGAACTTGATTTTAACGAAAACAAAGAAAATAAAAATCCTATTAAAGATGCCTAAGAAATTTTATATTACGACTCCTCTTTATTATGTGAATGCCGCGCCTCACATCGGGCATTCTTATACTACCATTGCCGCCGATACCTTGGCGCGCCAGGCGCGGCTTGTTTTGGGCAAAGAAAATGTGTTTTTCTTAACCGGAACCGATGAGCATGGCCAGAAGATCCAAAAAGCAGCCGATGCCAAGAAAATGGCCCCGTTGGATTTTGCCAATGAAACTGTAGAGCATTTTAAGAAGTTGTGGGAGAGTTTAAATATTTCCTACGATTATTTTATCCGCACGACTGATAAGCACCATGTAGAATTCGTGCAGAAGGTTTTGCAGATTGTTTATGATAAAGGCGATATCTACGAGGACAAATACGAAGGGCTTTATTGCACGCCATGCGAAGCTTTTTGGACGCATCTTCAGGCCGCAGATAATCTTTGTCCGGATTGCAAAAGGCCGCTTGAATTGATCAAGGAAACCAATTTCTTTTTTAGGCTCTCCAAATATCAGGATTGGCTGGTTGACTACATAAAAAAGAATCCAGATTTTATTAAGCCTGAAATAAGGCGCAACGAAGTTTTAAGCTTCCTGAATCTTAATAAACTGGACGATCTTTGCATTTCGCGTCCTAGGGAGCGTCTTAGCTGGGGGATACCTTTGCCTTTTAGCCCGGAACATGTTACTTATGTATGGTTTGATGCCTTGATAAATTATATTAGCGCCTGCGGAGAAATATCCGCAGATGGCACTTATCAGTCTCGGTGGTGGCCGGCGGACATGCAGTTAATTGGAAAAGATATCTTAAGACAGCACGCGGTTTATTGGCCGATTATGCTTAAATCTTTGGGGATAGAACCTCCCAAGACAGTATTTGCCCATGGCTGGTGGCTTATTGACGATACAAAAATGTCCAAGTCGCGCGGCAATGTAGTCAATCCTCTTGAGATGGTTGAGAAATTTGGCATTGATACTTATCGTTATTTTCTCTTAAGGGATGTCCCCTTTGGCTTAGACGGCAATTTCTCCGAGGGATCAATTATCAAAAGATTCAATAGCGATCTGGCCAATGATTTGGGGAATCTTGTTTACCGAACGCTGACTATGGTAGAGAAATATTTTCAAGCTGCTATCCCCCAAGCAGAAGCCAAAGACCAAAGGGCAGTAGAGATCCGTAATAAAATTGGGATCTTGCATGAAAAAGTTGCCGTCAGTTTATCAAGTAAATATGATTTTAGCAGTGCCTTGGAAGAGATTTGGGAATTGATCAATATGGCCAATAAGTATGTGGAAGAAACCCAGCCCTGGAATCTGGCTAAAGAAAACAAGACCGAAGAGCTAAAAGGTTTTATCCGCCTGTTGGTTGATGTGATCAAGAAGGTGGCTGTTGTCCTGTATCCATTTATGCCAAAGACTTCAAGCCTGATAAGGGAACAGTTTGGCGATAAGGAAATCAAAAAAGGCGAACCGCTTTTCCCAAGAATAGATATAAAGAAAAAATAAATGTATATAGATACGCACGCGCATTTGGATTTTTCTGATTTTGATAGTGACAGGCTTGATGTTATTAGGCGCGCGCTTGAAAGAGATGTTAAGTATATTATTAATGTTGGTTCAGATTTAGATGCTTCTAAAAGAGCAGTAGAGCTTTGCAAGAAAAACGATTTTGTTTACGCTTCTGTTGGCGTGCATCCGCACGATGCAAATAGCTTTGACGCTTCTTCTTTGGCTGAACTTAAGGTTTTAGCATCAAATGATAAAGTTGTTGCTATCGGAGAAACGGGCCTTGATTTTTACCGAAATTTATCTAATCCCAAAAAACAAGAAGAAGCCTTTATCGCGCAAGTTAACCTATCCAAAGAATTAAATTTACCGTTAGTTATCCACTCTCGTTCTGCGCAGGAGGAAACAATTTCCTTATTAAAAAAGTATATGCCCTTGAGGGCAGTGGTGCATTGTTTTGCCGGAGGCAAAGATTTTTTGGATAAATGTTTGGATTTGGGGTTTTATGTTTCTTTTACCTGCAATATTACTTATAAGAAAGCGCAAGATCTGCGCGATTTGGTGAAATTTTGCCCTTTAGAAAGAATGTTTTTGGAGACTGACGCGCCGTATCTGTCGCCAGAGGGTTTGCGCGGTAAAAGAAACGAACCAGCAAATGTGGTTTATGTGGCAGAAGAAATCGCAAAGATTAAAGGCGTTGGCCCTGAAGAAGTAGGGGAAATAACTACAAGGCAAGCCAAGAATTTCTTTGGCATAAAAGGTTGAATATGACAAAGCATAAAGTTTCCATTGTTTCTTGCAAAGATTATACTCCTGAATTAGTGCAAGAAGCGGTTAACAAATCCGTGAAGCTTTTAGGCGGGATAGAATCTTTGATTAAGCCAAAATCCACGGTCTTATTAAAACCAAATGTTTTAATGTCCGCTAGCCCAGAATCCGGCATTACCACGCACCCGGAAGTATTGCGCGCGGTGATCCGCCTCTTGAAGCCGCTTGAATGCCGGATAGTAGCAGGGGATAGCCCAAGCGCCTGGGGAAAATATATTAATAATGTGAATGAGGTTTATGCTCAATCAGGGATAACGCGTGTTTGTAAAGAAGAGGGCGTAGAGCTTGTGTTATTTGGGCCCAAGCGTTTTTATAATAATATACCGTTGACTGCTTGGATTGGGGATTGCGATTATATTATTAACATTCCTAAATTTAAAACGCATGGGATGATGCTGATGACCGCGGCAGTAAAAAATCTTTTTGGTTTAGTTTGCGGAAGCTTTAAAACTGAATTACACAAGAAATATTTCCGTCCCAGTGATTTTGCCGCCATGTTATTGGATATTTATAAAAGCGCAAATCCGGTGATCAATATCGTTGATGGGATTGTGGCGATGGAGGGTGATGGCCCGGCAACAAGCGGAAAATTAAGGCAAGAGAAAATTATTGTTGCAGGATCTGATGCCTTGGCTGTGGATTATATATTAGCGCTTATTATGGGTATTGACCCGTTGTCGGTTCCAGTAAATAAAGAGGCAAAAAGAATCGGGATGCTTGATTTTGTAAAAAGCGATATTCAAGTCTTAGGTGAGCCTTTAGAGAAAGTTATTGGCAGGAAGTTTCTTCTTCCTAAGACTGCCATGAGTCAGAAATTGCCAGAGCCTGTGGCAAGATTCATTATGAGCTTTATAAAATATCGTCCTTATATTGATGCTTCTAAGTGTATCCAGTGTTTTGCTTGCATTAAAGCCTGTCCGAAGCAGGTAATAATTTTTGAGAATACTAAGATGTGCTTTGATTATAAGAAATGTATCGCTTGTTTCTGTTGTCAGGAAGTCTGTCCCAAGGCCGCGGTTAAGGTAAAGAAGAGTTTGTTGGCTAGGTTGATTGGTCTTTGAGCTTACAAAAACACAGCCAAGCCAAACGTTAAAAAATATGATAAGCAAGTTCTTAATTTTCCGCTATAGTTTTTAGTTTTGCGCTTTTAGCTTTACGCTTTATTGTGTCCTGTGATTTTGCGCGCTAGTTTTGGATTTGGGATTTTGAATTTGTTTGGGATTTAAAATTTGGAATTTATTTGGCCTGCCTGCCGGTAGGCAGGTAAAACCATAATTCAAGATTTAAAAGTTTTTAATTTTACGCTATAGTTTTTAGTTTTGCGCTTTTAGCTTTACGCTTTATTATGTCCTGTGATCTGTGACTTTGTGACAACATGTGATTATGGAGGTATTAATATGGGTATTCGTACGATTGAATGGAAGAATAACCGGATTCGCATGATCGATCAGACTCTTTTGCCGGGAGAGTTTAAGTATATTGATATTAAGAATATCAAAGTCCTTTGGCAGGCGATTAAGGAATTAAAGGTGCGTGGGGCACCGGCTTTGGGCGCAAGCGCCTGTTTAGGCGTATATTTAGGGATTAAAGATTCCAAAGCCAAGGATTACGCGCAATTTTACAAAGAATTAAAATCAGTGGTTAATTATTTAGCTTCTTCACGGCCTACTGCGCGCAATCTTTTCTGGGGTTTAGAGAGAATGCTTTGCGTCTCTGATAAAGCTAAACATTTGTCAGTAGAAAAAATAAAGAAGACGCTTTTTCAGGAAGCAAACAAGGTTATAGAAGAGGATAGAGCATCTTGCCGCAGGATAGGCGCTTATGGCGCAAGTCTGGTTAAGAAAAATGAGCGCATTCTTACTATTTGTAATACCGGAATCTTAGCGACCATTGATTATGGAACTGCCTTAGGCGTAATTTATAAAAGCCATGAGCAGGGGAAGAATATAAAAGTCTTTGCCTGTGAAACCCGTCCCCTTTTACAAGGGGCGCGGCTTACCACTTGGGAATTAAAACGAAGCGGTATTGATGTTACGCTTATCTGCGATAGTATGGCGGCAAGTCTTATGAAAAGCGGTTCGGTGGATAAGGTGATTGTCGGGGCGGATAGAATTGCCCTAAATGGGGACACTGCTAATAAAATCGGCACTTACAGCTTGGCAGTTTTGGCAAAGTATCACAAGATACCATTTTATGCTGCCGCGCCGTTTTCCACTTTTGATCTGGATATAAAAACCGGTATGGATATATTGATTGAAGAAAGAAGCCATGAAGAAGTATCTAGCCTGTTTTTTAAGAATCAAGTTACCGCCAAGGGAATAAAATTCTGGAATCCGGCATTTGATGTAACCCCTAATAACTTAATAACCGCGATTATTACCGACAGGGGAATTATCAAGCCGTTATATAAACTTAACATAGAAAAATATGCAGATAAGTAAGCTGGGCGAGTTTGGTTTGATAGATAGGATCAGGAAATCTATTAAAACCGATACATCAGTTATCGTTGGTTCTGGCGATGATTGCGCGGTATTAGAGTTTGACAAAAAATCATACCAGCTTTTTACTTGTGACATGCTTGTAGAGGGCGTGGATTTCTTAAAAGGCACAGATTTTTATTGGGTAGGCAGAAAAGCGGTTTGTGTTTCTATAAGCGACATTGCTTCTTGTTGTGGTGTCCCGCAGCATTGTGTTATTTCTTTAGGCCTGCCAAAAGATCTTTCGCTTGATAAAGTTGACCGTTTGACCAAAGGCATTATTGCCGCATGTAAAGAGTATGGAGTAAATCTTGTCGGAGGCGATATCAGCAAAAGCCAAAAAGTAGTTATAGATGTAAGTATGATCGGCAGGGTTGAAAAGAATAGCCTTGTTTTAAGAAGCGCAGCGCGCGACAAGGACATTATTTTTACTACCGGCAGTTTAGGCGGATCAATCAAGGGAAAGCACCTTAAATTTATCCCGCGCTTAAAAGAGGCAAGGTTTTTAGCCGAGAATTTTAAGGTTCATTCCATGATTGATATTTCTGACGGCCTTCTCCAGGACTTAGGCCACATCTTAAAGCAGAGTAAAAAAGGGGCAGTGCTTTATCAGGACCTTGTTCCCGTATCCAGTCAGGCCAAGGATTTTAAAGCTTCTTTGACAGATGGAGAGGATTTTGAGCTATTGTTTACTGTGGACTCTGATTGCGCCAAGAAACTTATGCGTCAGGATAAATTTTGTTTTTACCCTATTGGTGAAATAAATTGTTTGAAGGAAAGAATAAAGCTTATTTTAAATAACCAAGATGAAAAAAATATACAACCACAAGGCTATCGGCATTTCTAAGTTTAAATTGAATTCCTCTTCCTTTAAGAAGACACTTTCTATCGCAGGGCGGTTGGCGGGTTTCTTGAAGAAAGCAGATATTATCTGTTTGAAAGGAAATTTAGGAGCCGGTAAGACTGTTTTTGCCAAAGGCGTGGCAAAAGGCTTAAGCATAAAAAACGCTGTCACCAGCCCCACCTTTGTAATTATGCAGCAGTATTTATCTGGTAAAATACCGCTTAATCACTTTGATTTATACCGCTTGGATAAGATAAAAGATATAGCCGATATCGGCTATGAAGAGTATTTTTATGATGATGCGGTTACTTTGATTGAATGGCCAGAACGATTAGGAAAGATCTTTCCAAAAGAATGCCTTCTGGTAGAATTAAAGATAACAGGGAACACATCTCGGCAGATCTTATTTAGCGCAAAAGGCGCGCGCTATCAGGAATTACTACGGGAATTTAAGATATGAAAATACTTGCTATTGATACAAGCACTAACTTTTTTTCTGTGGGTATTTTAGATGGTGAAAAGATCTATGAATACCGTCTTTATACCGGGGTAAAACTTTCTGAGAATATTACGCATATTTTGTCACAAATCCTGACAAGTCTTAATTGGGAATGGGAAGATTTGGATTATTTGGCGGCAAATCTGGGGCCCGGGTCTTTTACCGGTATCCGCATTGGCTTGTCGTTTATAAAAGGCATCGCGTTTTCTTTGGATAAGCCGGTTATTGGGCTTTGCGGGCTGGATGTCTTGGCAAAAGCCGCAGCGGACAAAGAAAGAAATATCCAGATTGTTCCGGTTATGGATGCCAGGCGAGGCATGGTCTACGCAGCTATTTATCAAAACCACAAAGTTTTTAAGAGATCGTCAAATTATATGCTTGTTACTCCGGAAGAGTTATGCCTTAAAATAAAAGGCCCCAGTTTGTTTGTGGGGGACGGGCTTTCTCTGTATCAAAAACAATTTCAGGCCTCTGTCCATAAGAGCTTTTTTCTGGATAAGGATTGGTGGGGGATTAAGCCGCGTTATCTTGTCCAGGTAGCGCAGGAAAAATTGCAGTGTAAGCAATTCACGGATTCATTTGGGATAAAGCCGATTTATTTGTATCCCAAGGAATGCCAAATAAGAAAGCCGTCAGCTGTCAGCTATCAGCCGTCAGCTAAAAACTAAATACTAAACCGAAACTAACTTTTAGTTTTATTTTTTTGGTTTTAGTTTTGGTTTTAGTTTTGCTGATAGCTGAAAGCTGATAGCTGAAAGCTGAAAATTATGCATAACTCTATAGGGTACCGTCCTACATGGGCGGAAATTAATCTTAATAATCTTAAGCATAATTTGCTTGAGATTAAAAGTATTATACCAGGATATGTTAAGGTCATGGCTTGCGTTAAAGCAGATGCCTATGGCCATGGGCTTATTCCTGTGGCCAAGAAATTGGAAGCTTCGGCAGTTGATTATCTAAGCGTGGCTTCTATTGACGAGGGGATTTTGTTAAGAGAAAAAGGCATAAAGTCGCCTATACTTATTTTAGGCGTGCCGCTTAAAGGCGATATTGCACCTATCTTAAAATACAATTTAAGCCAGACGCTTTGTGATTATGATTTTGCCCGCGCATTAAATAAGGCTGCTTTTCTTAAATCGCGCAAAGTAAAGGTGCACGTAAAAGTAGATACCGGCATGGGCAGACTCGGTGTTTTATGCAAACAGGCCTATGATTTTGTGTGCAGGTTAAAGAGGCTATCACAGCTTGAGATAGAGGGTATTTTCACGCATTTGTCCCTTGCGGATGTTAACCGTGATTTTACCTTGCATCAGGCCAGAACCTTTGAGGCTTTAATACGAAGGTTAGAGCATAGTAAAATAAATATCCCGCTTGTGCATGCGGCAAATAGTATGGGCATTGCCGCCTACAAGCAAAGCCATTTTAACATGGTCAGGCCCGGCTTAGTCCTTTACGGGCTTTATCCGGATGAAAACTTATCCATTAATCTAAAACCAGTGTTAAGTTTAAAATCAAAAATAGTCTATGCTAAGCGCGTGCCCAAAGGATATGGCATAAGTTATGGTTATACCTATGTTACCGACAAGAATTCTACTATTGTTAATCTTCCTATTGGTTATGGTGATGGATATCCGCGCAATCTTTCTAATCTGGCCCCGGTATTAATCGGCGGCAGAAAGTTTAAGATAAGCGGAAGGATCTGCATGGATCAGATTATGGTGGATGTCGGTAACGCTACGGTAAAGATCGGCGAGGAAGTGGTTTTTATCGGGTCTCAAGGTAAGAATACTATTACTACCGAAGAGCTGGCAAATTTATCCGGCACAATACCCTATGAAATTGTTTGTGGTTTAGGAAGCCGCATCCCCAGAGTGTATATTTAAGGAAGTTTTGAAATAAGATATATGCTAAAGGCCGCTGCTAAGATGTGGCTTAGAGATACAGCCGCAAAGGCAGGCAAAAACCCGCCTTTGCCCAGGGCAATACTTACCGCGTTAACTACATAATATAAAAATCCCATCGCAAGAGATAATCCTAAAGAAGACAAGCCGGTTGCTTTTCTTCTCATGATTAAGGCAAACGGTATCCCCAGAAGAATTATAATTATATTCGTCAGGCTTGAGGCGTATCTTTCGTAAAGGTCTATCTTTAAGTTTCGTATTGCGCCTATGGCGCCACTTTTAGAAAGCCTCCAGAGGTAACTGGATAATTGCGAGGAAGTCATTAATTCCGGCACCTGTCTTTGATTTATGAAATCCTTCGGGGTCTCGGGGATGGTCATAATTTCTTCGCTTAAAAAAGAGGGTTCATTTTTGATTTGTCCATTTTGGTCAAAGTCATAGGTGATACTTTTATAAAATGTCCAGAATCCGTCCTGGAACACGCCTTTTTCGGCGATGATCTTGCGGGTGATGTTTTGCTTTTCGTCATGTTCAAGTATGGTGATTCCCTCCATGGTATTTGTTGCCAGAGAAAAGCTGTTGACGAAAAAGAGGCGGTTTTTAAGCCCGTACATAGAGAAGTTGTATAGCGGCAGGTTGGCATCAACTTTCTTATTAGAGCCCTTTTCGATACTTTCTTTGAGGCTTTGTTTTTCTGCCAAGGCGTGCGGCACAATCCGGTCGTTAATCAAAAATACTGCCAAGCTTGAGATCAGCCCAAAAATAAGCACGGTCTTGGTGATGCTAATAATGCTTAACCCGGATGAGCGCATGGCGATAACTTCATTGTCACGGTTTAATTTTCCGAAAGTATAGAGGGTACTTAATAGGCCGGCAAAGGGGGAAACCTGCACAAAAATATATGGCATAAAAGACAGGTAATATTTAACAAGCAGGATGATAGAGGTTTTTTGTTTTAAGATATCTTCAAGGATGGTAAAAATATCAATGATCACATAGAGAAAACTAAAAGCAAGGATGCATCCCGCGAACATGCTTAATACGGATTTTAAGATATAGCGGTCTAATATGCGCATAACCTATAAGTTAGGATAGCTCCAACTGTCCCAAGTATGATATTGGGTAACCACATGGCAAGCATGGGATTTATATACCCTTGCAGGCTTAACGCTTCGGAGCCGATCAAAAGAATGTAATACAGCCCCACGATTAAAAAAGCAATCCCGAAATTTATGCTTTTCTCTCTTCTTCTGGTAATGATCGCGGTAGATGAACCCAACAGGATAAACACAAGGCAGGAAAAGGCAAGCGCGATTTTCTCATTTATCTCTGTTAAAAGCGGCGCAGGGTCTATTTTTTCTTTCTCAAGCCTTGCTATTTCACTTTGCAGTTCTTTGATGGTCATGTCCTTTGGTTTCTTCTGGATATCAGATTTTTTTTGCATTTGCGCTAAATCAAGGTTCATAAAATAAGTTTTGAAATTAAGTTTATAAAAATTGGTCGGATTTTCCGGGTCAGGCTCATCAGATGTGCCGTCAATAAGTTTTAGTTTTATGGTGTTAGTTTCCGGCAGGACTATAAACTCCCCATTTTTAGCGACAATGGTGCGGGTGGGTTTTCCTTCCTGCGGCTCATAGATACGGATATTAATTAGCTTGTTTTCTTCAATGCGATAAATAAAAAGCACATATTTTTGGAAAGAATTAATGAAAACTCCCGGCTCAAGGGCGGCGGCAGGATTTTTTATGCCGACTTCCACAAGCATTTTTCTAGAGGCAAAGTGCGCGTAAGGGATGACCCGGTCGTTAAAGATGACTAAAAAGAGGCTTAAGATCACTCCGACAATTAATTGCGGCACGATCAAGCGGAAGATATTAATCCCGCTTGCTTTTATGGCGATAATCTCATTGTCCCCAGAGAGCCTGCCTAAAGACATAAGCGAAGCAGTCAATGCTGAAATTGGAAGGGTGTAGGTCAAAAGATACGGTATCATGAACAAGAAGAGCTTGGATACGGTAAATATATCCACACCTTTATTTATTACTAGTTCCGTGATCTTGATCAGATTTCCGATAAGCATAATAAAGGTAAGTACCAATAGCGATAAGAACAGGGGGCCTAAGAATTCTTTGAGGAAATAATTACGCAGTATTTTCATTTTTAGTTAGCTGGCCAAGGTTAAAACAAAGACTACTCCAGCGCCTTTTTCTTTTAAAATTCGCGCGGCTTCCGAACAGGTCGCTCCGGTTGTTAGGACATCATCCACCAGAAGGATATTCTTTCCTTCTACGGAGGAATGGCTTTCTAAAGCGAAGTTCCCCCGGATGTTCTGAAATCTTTTCTCATGATCAAGAGCGGTTTGGCTTTTAGTATTTGTCCGGCGCGTTAAGATAAAAGTATCCATGGGCTTATTAAACCTATGGGATATGCCTTTTGCCAAAACTTCTGCTTGATTAAACTCGCGTTCTCTTAATTTAGCTTTATGTAACGGAATTGGTATTATAAGGTCTAAATAGGCAATTGGCAAGTCATAATCTTGGATAAAGTCAAGCAGCATACTGGATAAAAAGCCGCCCAGATAGTCTTTGCGCTGGTATTTGAATTTATGGATTAAGGTTTTTAAGATATCTTCATAGATATAGGGGCTAAAAGCGCGGTCAAAATAAAGAGGCATTTTAAGGCAGGTAACGCAGAGGTTTTTATGCAAACTTTTCTCATTTAAATGTTTCCCGCAACAATGGCAGAAAGGAGGCCTGTTTCTTTTGATTTTATTGGTACAAGGCCCGCATAGGTAGGTTTCTTCTTTTGCGCTGGCAGGCAGTTTCTTGGCGCAAGCTAAGCATACCCGGGGGTAAATCAAATCCACTAGGTTGCTGAATGCTTTCTTAAGCATGAAGATATCATAACAATCAAAGGGCTACTTGTCAAAAACTTATCAGCTGTAAGCTGTAAGCTGTAAGCTATAAGCTATAAGCTTTAAGCTAAAGATGGGGTGGACACCTCTAAAATTTAATGTTACAATCTAATCGTCTTAATAACTATTAATGGGAGGACATATATGTGTTTACCAGAGAAAGATATGAATCAATTGAAAAAAGAATTACTCGCGCTTCTTAAGAAAGAGGCGTTTAAGACTGGGAACTTTGTTTTGTCTTCCGGTAAGACCAGCACCTATTATTTAGACGGCAGGGTGATTACTCTTACCCCAGAAGGCGCGTATTTGGTTGCAAGTATCATCATGGAACTTATCCATGATCAAAATATTGATGCTGTTGGAGGCCCGACTTTAGGGGCAGACCCGATTGTCGGAGCTCTGGCATGCTTCAGCTATATAAAGGATCACCCCATAAAAACTTTTATCGTGCGTAAGGCGGCTAAAGAACATGGCGCCAAGCGTCAAATTGAGGGTCCGGCCCTTAAAAAAGGTGCCCGGGTAATCGTAGTTGATGATGTGGCCACAACCGGCAAGGCGGTTATTGAAGCTAAAGAGGCCTTGGATAAAGAAGGCATTGAAATCGTAAAAGCGGTTGTTATTGTTGACAGAAATGAAGGAGCTGTTGAAAACTTAAAACAAGCGGGGATTAAATTAGAATCCATTTTTACGATAGAAGATTTATTGAGGTAATTTTCCATATTAATAGGGTCAGATGTGGGGCGTGAGTTGTGGGAATAGGATGAGGGTGGGTTGTGAGAAAAATATTTAAATTTCTTCCTCAACCTAATTCTCACCCTAAACTCATTGCTCATCCTAACTTCTCATTCTTATCATATTTGTCCTTAGTTAGTTGAGTGATTGCCTATATGTCTAATTCAGAAATTATTGTTATTGGCGCTGGGCCTGCAGGCCTTATGGCAAGTATCCGCGCCAGCGAACTTGGCGCCAAGGTTATTTTAATAGAAAAAAACAAGCATCCCGCCCAGAAAATACTTTTAAGCGGCAAAGGAAGATGCAATCTTACCAATTCTATCCCGATGGAAGATTTTATCCCTAAGTTTTTTCATGGAGGGGATTTTCTGCGCGATGCCTTTAAGAAATTCTCCAACCAAGACCTAATGCAGTTTTTTGAAAAACTCGGGGTAAAACTAAAAGTAGAGCGTCAGGAACGTGTTTTCCCAAGGAGTAATTCTGCAAAAAGTATCTGGGATACTCTTTTAAGCCAGGTATGCGATAGAAAAATAAGATTTATCCTGAACAGGACCGTGGAAGGCATCCAGATTAAAGATGGCAGGCCAGAATTAGTGATTCTTTCCGGAAAAGAATTTCTGCCAGCGCAGAAGGTAATTCTTGCTACAGGGGGAGTTTCCTATCCTGCTACTGGCTCAACTGGAGATGGCATACGCATAGCTGGAAAATTAGCTCACCGTATAGAGCCGCTAAGGCCAAGTTTAGTTCCGTTAGAATTAAAAAAAGGGTATCCTGTTATTTTACAGGGGTTAAGCCTTGAGAATATCAGGATAAAATTCACTCAAGGGGCAAAAAATATCCTTTCAGAAATCGGGGATTTGCTTTTTACGCATAAAGGCATTTCCGGGCCATTGGTTGTTACCTTAAGCGACAGGATTGTTTTGTGGCTGGAAAAAAAAGAGCCGGTTTTTGTGCACATAGATTTAAAGCCAGCCTTAAGTTATGAAATCCTGGATAAGCGCATGTTAAGAGAATTAGGGCAGAATAATCGCACCAGCTTACGCAATATTATGAAATCGTTGCTGCCTTTAAGATTAGTGGATGTGTTCTTAGAGATGAACTCCATTGATGCTTCTAAAAAGGCCAGTTACGTTACTCAAAAAGAGCGCGCGCGCATTGTTCAGGTTTTGAAAGATTTTTCTTTTGAAGTGTCTTCTGCCGGTACTTTTGATGAGGCAATGGTGACAAGGGGGGGCGTGTCATTAAAGGATATCAACCCTAAGAATATGGAATCGCGCCTTATTAAGGGATTATATTTTGCCGGCGAAATCATGGATGTGCATGCCGATACAGGAGGCTTTAACCTGCAGGCGGCTTTTTCTACCGGATATTTAGCAGGAGAATCAGCAGCTATCAGCTGTCAGCCATTAGCCGTCAGCTAAAAACTGAAAGCGAAAAACGTAAAACCATAATTTAAAATTCAAAACTTTTAATTTTACGCTATAGTTTTACGCTTTGCGTTTTACACTTTACGCTATATTATATGAAGATGAGAGATATATATTTAGCTTCTAATTCAAGGCCAAGAAAAAAGTTGTTAAAGATTTTTGGCCTGAAATTCAAGGTCTTGCCGGTAAACGTTAAGGAAGACAAAAAACCGCGCGGTAAATCCTATTCAGGCCTTGTCCAGCGCAACGCCTTAAAAAAAGCCAGGGCCGCGGCAGAAAAAGTGCAAAACGCAGTAATTATCGCAGCCGATACTATTACTGTTCAAGATGGTAAAATATTCGGTAAGCCTAAAAATATCATTGCAGCAAAGAGGATGCTGAAAAAACTTTCTTTAAAGCCGCAGTGGGTTTATACCGGCCTGGCGCTTATTGATAAAAGTGAGAATAATTCCAAGGTTTTTGTCGGTGTTGAGAAAACAAAAGTCTATATGGATAAATTAACTGACCAGGATATAAAGAATTATTTTACTCATACTTCGCCATTAGACAAGGCAGGAAGTTTTGATATCCAGGGGAGAGGCGCTTTCTTTATCCGTAAAATAGAAGGGTGTTTTTATAATGTTGTAGGGCTTCCCATAAGAAAACTTTATCAAATGTTGAGAAAGTCAGGCGTGATTGTTTTTCTTTTGTTGGGGGGTATTTTTATCGCAGGCTGCACTACCGAATACAACATCGCCACCAAACAGGAAGAAACCTATTTTTACTCTACGGACAAGGAAGTGGCAATGGGCGACTCTATTGCCAAGCAGATTGAGAAAGAATATAAACCTGTGAATGATCCTTTAATGCAAAAAAGGGTTGAAGATATTGGAGAGAAGATCGCCGCGGTCTGTGACAGAAAAGATATAATCTATCATTTTATCGTATTGGATGAAGATGAAGTAAACGCGGTTTCCCTTCCTGGTGGGCATGTTTATATTTTCCGCGGACTGATAGAAAAAGCAACCGATGATGATCAACTGGCAGGAGTTATCGCCCATGAAGTCGGCCATATTGTTGCCCGGCACAGCATCAAGAAATTACAGGGAAGCCAAATTTATACTGTGTTCAGGGTGTTATTAGCACAAGCTGCGGCTGAAGGTTCCGGGGTAGCCGCGGACCAGGCCTTTACAGAATTAATGCTTGGTTATTCGCGCGAAGATGAACTTTTAGCGGATCAGTTAGCTGCGCGCTACGCTAAATTAGCTGGGTATGACCCCAAAGGGATGATTGCCTTCTTGGGTAAGCTGGAGGACATAAATAAACGCCGGCCGCCTCGAGAATACAGCTATTACAAAACTCACCCTTATGTGCCTGATCGGATTCGCGTGGTTAAGGAAGAATTAGGGGAGAAAATCACCTTTGATGATTATATCAATATTGAACAAAAGCCACATGGCAAATGAAATTCTTAAGGAGAGCCGGATATGCGGGGCTGGTCGTGTTTTATCTGTTCTATTTCTTTTTTATAAAAAGTAGCCATGCCTTCGCCGTTGGCCATATAGAGGTTAAAGATAATTTTTTCTTGGGTTTCGGTGATGATTTTGCCTTCGAATATCCCGCCGTTTTTTAAGATAACGATATCACAGGTTTCTTGCCGAGCTGTTGGTGAATTTTTGTGCGAAAGCGGATTCTTTTTAATAGGCGTTTTTCCAACGGACTGTATTTTATTTACTATATAAGTCAGCGTGCTTTCAATGTTTACAGAGAAAATGTTAGAAGCAATAAGGATGCTTAAAACTATAAATGTTCCGCTTATGATTGCCGCGATAAAGTTGACTAAGCGAAGACAGAAGATTTGATCAGCGTGGGTAATGGAATTTCTTCCGTGGCGCTTCGCGTAATACATTGCTTCATCGGCTTTCTTGATAAGCTCTGCCGGAGTTTTGGCGTCATGCATTCCAGCGGCAATGCCGCAGCTCATTCTTATGTGGTATAGCCGATTTTGAGCCAGGAATGGCCGGTAACGCAGGTTATGCCGGAATTTTGTAAGTATAGAATGGACTTCTTTAGGGGTTTTCTCCGGGAATACAACGATAAATTCGTCTCCGCCATAGCGGAAAATAAAGAATATGGTATCGCGCAGGGTTAGTTTTATTGTGCCGGAGAAATACTTTAAGACTTCATCGCCGAATTGGTGGCCATAGCGGTCATTGAATCTTTTGAAGCGATCCAGGTCAATTAAGGCGATGGTAAAGGTTGTATTGGCAATCTTAGTGGTTAAGAATTGTTCTTGCAGGAAAGGCTCAAGGTGTTCTCTTAGGAAAAAGCCGGTTAATGTGTCTGTGCGCATTTGGTTGGGAAGCATGGATATATTATAAAAGTAAAAAGGAAAAAGTCAAAAGGTAAAAGTATAAGTTATAAGGGTCAGTTGTGAGTTATGGGTTGTGGGTTTGGGGTGAGGGTCAGGTATGGGAAAAATCTTTAAATTTTTTCCTCAACCTAATTCTCATGCTAACCTCATTACTCATCCTCACTACTCATTCTTATGATTTAGCTTATAGCTTATAGCTTACAGCTTACAGCTAGAAGATTGTAAACTAAAGTGCGACAAAGGGAATAAATAAAAAAGCTCCACAGATCAAAGAAAACCTGTTACTTTGTAAGTTATCAGACCAACAAAGA